>LMZT01000091.1 GCA_001567115.1 Candidatus Hinthialibacteria bacterium OLB16
GTGCCTGGAAGGGTACCCAAATCCCCCCCATTGAAATTCTTCGGATAGATAAGGGGCTATCAGATATTGATCACTGGGTGAAAGCTGCTTCAACCTCTGGTCCCAACCTATTTGCCGACCCTCACAGTTGGTCCTTTGATTTCCTCTTGGTTTCGGTAAGATACCTACTGACCTGCTCCCCAGAAACTGGGCCAGGTGACATGATAGAATCTCCGTTGCAAGAGGAGGTTCGACATGAAGAAGCAGCGTCATCAAGAGGAGCAGATCATCCGGATACTGCGGGAAGCGGAATGCGGGGAGAAGTGCACTTGCCCCGAAAAAGTGGACACAGGAGGGAACATGCTAAGATCGAGAAAACGAGGAAGAAAAATGGCAGTCAGAAAATACGATCAGGGGTTCAAAGAGGAGGAAGTCTTTCACCATTGGATTCACCTCAAAGAAAATGGATGATTCATATTATCCCCCCGGACAGCCCTGAGGAACCACTCCGGGAGGTGATGAATCACCCAGTCAGCAGTTTCAAATGCCCGATTCAGATCGAGTGCTGAAGCATCTTAACACAAAGTGCAGGCTATTCTGCCCGCTACCTGATTGCAAGTTAACCATCCGGTGCGGAGATCGCCCGGAGGGGAAGATCAGAGGCGGTCTCCCGCTTCACAGGCGGCGGCGTTCGACCGGCACGAAGGGCCGAGGGACTGATGGCTGGTGCTCAGGCCATTCAGCCTCATCCGGCACCCAGCCACGTTCATTCCCGTGAATGTCGACCTGCGGGTCAGATGAAATCGGAGCGGGTGGTGGCGCACCCGGTGGAGGAATCGGCTGCAGCCGCTTGCTCTGAACCGGCCGGGGTTGAACGATGCCTTCCGAAGCTTCCTCAGACATCTCAGGAATAACATCCTCTTCTCCCGGAATGGGTGTGGGCATGGCGGAAGGGACTGTCTTGTAAACATACCGGCAGTCCGAACAAACTTCCCGCGGCTCCTGCCCTTCCTTCACCCAGATCCAGATGGTGGGTTTGCACAGCGCATTGGGGCGTTTGAGGGAGTAGGAACAGACCTCCACCCGCTTCACGCCTTTGCCGGGTGTATCGAAAGCCAGCACATGATTCGGGCTTACAGCATTCCCGGAAGCCGCTTTGATATCGGCATCACTCCAGCCTTTGTTGTGCTTCAGGTGGTACGGAATCGCTTCTTTCATGAAAGACAACCAGGGAGGCAATGCAACTTTTCCAGCAGACATAGCCCCACCCAGTGAAGTTCTCCGGTCATGCCCGATCCAGACAGCGGTTGTCAGTGTTTTCGAATAGCCGACAAACCAGGCATCATTGTAGTTGTTGGTGGTCCCGGTCTTGCCGGCGATCGGATAAGGAAAATCATGCGCCCTCGAATAACCGGTGCCACCTCGTTTCCGGAGAACATCTTTAAGGATATCGGTAATGACAAAGCTGGTGACAGGATCCAGCGCGTTCGGATCACCCGCAGGCAAATGGAGATAGATTTTCTGGCCGGAGTTGCGGGTTTCGATCGATTCGATCGCATAAGGCTCCACCAGAACACCGCCATTGGCGAACACTGAATAGGCTGTCGCCATCTCCAGCGGGGTGACATCGGCTGTGCCGAGTGAAACCGAAAGTTCCTTGGGGATTGGGGAACGAATCCCAAGGCGCCGGGCAATTCCCAGGGTCTGCTGGAATGTGCCTGGATCGTATTCATAAGCACCACCGATGATGGATTCAAACACTCTCACAGTGGGGATGTTGAGAGACCGCACCAGGACATCACGGATCTGGAAACGCCCCCCGATCCTTTCCTTGTCGTAATTCCTCGGTTTCCAGACATCGCCATTCGGAAGCACTTTGTAGTAGGCTTCATTGCTGACATAGGTGGAGGGTGTATATCCCTTCCCGAAGGCTTCAGCAAAGATGAGCGGCTTGAATGCCGAGCCAGGCTGCTGGCCATCGATGCAGCGGATCCGCTGCCGTCCTGGTGTTTCCTCGGACCAGTCGAACCCACCTGCCCAGGCCAGGATTTTCCCGCTTCCATTTTCCAGGCAGACCATCGCCCCCTGGGCATGCATGTCCTGCTTTGTGCTGATCAGTTCAAACTGGCAGGCCTGCTTCGATACCAGCCCACGGTCGATCAGCTCCTGTTCGGAAATAACCGGACTTCCATCGCCGACAGTGGGACGTTCAACCGCCTTGATTTCGACATAAAAATTTGGCAGCAGAACACCGAATCGCACCCGCCAGTCATCTTCCGGAGGGTACCTTACAGCCACAATCGAATTCGATTTGGTGTCGATCAGCCTGACAGTCAGCCATTTCTTATCGACCACACCCGTGATGACTCCCAGCAATGTGGCATTGGGAGTGACTCTGCTGGCGAATTTCGGCCGGTTCTCTTCGGACAATCCCCACCCTGGAGGTTGTTTGCGGCGAATTTTTTCAACATCGATCAACGCTTTCTGGAGTTCTGCAAGGGCCAGATCCTGGAGCTTGGGATCCAGTGTGGTGTTGATTTTCAATCCACCACGGTAAATCTGATCTTCAGTGAGGTTTTCGATCCGGTCATTGGTCAGCGGCAATCCCCCCTGGACCTTCCTGGCACGAAACAGTACATCTTCGAAATAGGCGCGCCAGTAGGGAAAACGGTTGACAGTCGGCGGCCGATCGGCGCTTTTCTGTTTCAAAACCAGGTCTTCCTCAGCCGCTTTATCCCGTTCTTCCTGGGTAATGAATTTGCACTCGAGCATCGAATCCAGAACCACCCCACGGCGTTCCTTGGATCGTTTGTAGTTGATCAGCGGGGAGTAGGTGGTATTGGCTTTCAGCAGTCCGACCAGAGTGGCGGATTCTGCCAGGTTGAGCTCCTTCGGTGTTTTTCCGAAATATTCCTCAGCCGCAGCCCAGATGCCGGCTTTGTTGTGTCCGAATCCCGACTGGTTGAAATAGATGGTAATAATCTCTTCCTTGGAGAGCTCCTGCTCGATCTTCATGGCATAGAGGGCTTCTTTGATTTTGCGCTCGTAGGTTTTTTCAGCGCCAACAAACAGGGCTTTGGCGATCTGCTGTGTAATGGTGCTTCCCCCCTGGCGGGTGCCTTTGGTGAAATTTGTATAAAAAGCGGTCAGAATGCGGAATGGATTCACTCCATTATGTTCATAAAATCTCTGGTCTTCAGTGGCAATCAGAGCCTGAATCAGGTGTGGAGGAAGATCCTCGTATCGAGCGACCCGCTGGCGTTTCAGCTCCTTGTAGAACTCAGCGATCATGTTGCCATCGGCATCGAACATCTGCGAACCAAGATCGGGGCGGTAGTCGTTAACAATTTCAATTCCGGGGAGCTGGTCGATATAGTCCTGAAGCATCGGCCAGCCGAATCCGAGTGCGAAAAAAACCATCGCAGCAAGAGTCAACAGGCTGCCAACATAGAGGTATGAAAAGAGGAATCTCATGGTCCCCGGCTGCCTGGGAGGCCGTGGAGGTTTCGATGGCTGGCGTGGAGGTGGAGGCGGAGGTGGTTCTGGGATTTCCGGCCGGGAAAGCCCGACTGGCTGCGAGGCATCTTCCCCTTTAAAAACATTCCCCCACAAACCCAATGACTGCCGACGGCCAGGATTTGAATAAGGCTGTTCTTTAGACGACTGATTCTCTGAACTCATATATGATTTTCTGCTCCCCCGGACTTCACTCTCTATTTAACCGTTTAAAACCTTCCTTGTGGAGGGGTAAATCCGGCGAAACGGGGGCTCAATCAACCGGTTGAAGAACAAAAGGAAAAGATTTGCCAGGCTTTTCGACACAACGGCATATCGGGACATCAGGTTCATGCGACAGAACGAGAATCCATTCCTCCCGGCAAGCCTGTTCGAGCAGGCGCCGCTTGCTTTGTGCGTTGATGACAGGGGCGACATCAAATGCCATGTTGTAGTAGGGGACTGCCAGGCGGAACAATGGCAGAACATCGCCGGTAAACAGAATTTTCCCTTTTGCCCCGGTAATCAGAACGGATTGGTGTCCATTGGTGTGACCCGGTGTGGGATAGTAACTGAACCCCATTCCAAGGTCGGCCCCGGGGGCAGCCGGGATTAAGGCTCCATTGTTCTCAAGGGCCTTCCAGTTTCGATCGTCATAGGCATTGGGAGTAATGCCAATACCCAGCCGGGCCTCGTCGAGCTCCGTGCTGCAGACCAGGACTGTGGCCTGGCAAAAGGTGGGTGAATCGATTCCATTCGTATCCATGCAGACAATTCCTCCCGCATGATCGGTATGCAGGTGGGTGAGGATGACACGGTTGATCGAAGAGGGAGTGTGGCCGATGGCTTCCAGGGAGTGGCCGACCCAATCCGGGTTGGAACCCCCATAAAAACGGCGTTCCTTTTCGGTCAGTTTGTTTCCGCAGCCGCTTTCGATCAGACATTTTCCCCCTTCGCTTTCGATGAGGAGGCAATTGGTTTCGAGCAGGATCCGATTTTCGGAGTCGGGGGGGTACCATTGGCTCCACAGGGGTCGAGGGAGGATGCCCATCATCGGCCCCCCATCCATCAGGTTGATTCCCCCGCTGATCAGAGTGGCGGCACGATCGCCAAGGTCAATAGTCCGTGGTTCCTTCATGATGCGCTGGACTCCTCTTTCCACCACAGGAAATCCTGGTATCCCCAAGGGTAATCGGTTACTTTTCCATCTTCGATCTCGATGATGCGTGTTGCCAGGCCGCCAAGAAAATAACGGTCATGGGAAACAAACAGCATGGTCCCCTGGTAATGCAGGAAGGCTTCGAGGAGGCGCTCTTTGGTGACCAGATCAAGGTGATTGGTCGGCTCATCGAGAATCAGCAGGTTCGCAGTGCCACACAGGATTTTTGAAAGACAGAGCCGGCTCTTTTCTCCTCCTGAGAGCACCATGGTCTTTTTGAAGACATCATCCCCTCGAAACAGAAAAGCGGCCAGCAGATCCCGTACACGGGCACGCCACTCATCCGGCGCATCCTGTTCCGCTTCTGCAAGAACTGTACGGTCCGGCAGCAGGCTGGAGGCCTGATCCTGGGCAAAGTAGCGGGGAATAATGGACTGCCCCATTTCCACATTTCCTGTAGTGGGTGTTTCGGTCCCCATAATCATCTTCAGGAAAGTTGATTTTCCAGCACCATTTCTTCCGAGCAGGGCGACTCGATCGCCACGGTATATGTTCAGTGTGGCCGGTTCAAAAACCTGCTTGCCATCATAAGACTTTGAAAGACCGGTGATCCGAATCACCTCTTTTCCGCCTCGTGGGGCGGTGGGCAGGCGCACCTTGATGGTGGCATCCTCTCTTGGCAGCTCGATGATATCCATCTTTTCGAGTTGCTTCATCCGGCTTCTGGCCTGGGCCGCCTTGGTGGATTTTGCCTTGAACCGTTCAATGAAGCGTTCGGTCTGGCGGATTTCCCGCTGCTGGTTTCGTGCAGCATTTTCCATGATCTCATACCGCTTTTCACGCTCGATCAGGTAGCTCTCATAATTTCCCTTATAATCAGAAACTGTTTTCATCCCCACTTCAGCGACACGATTGACCGCTCGATCCAGCAAGGCGCGATCATGGGAGACCATCACCACCGCACCGGGGTAATCCCGGATGATGGATTCCACCCAGAGGATATTTTCCAGGTCAAGGTAGTTGGTTGGTTCATCGAGCAGGAGGACATCAGGACGGCGAATCAGCAGCTTGGCCAGATGGAGGCGCACCTGCCACCCGCCGCTCCAGTTTTCTGTGGGTTCTTCCCAGCGGTCCCGTGGAAATCCAAGCCCGCTCAGCACTGCGGCGGCATCGCTTTCGGCCTGATATCCGCCTTTTTCTTCGAATTCTTCCTGGAGTTGAGAGTAGCGATTCAGACGCCGTGAGAGTTCAGGGGAGTCATGTGGCAGCTCGGAGAGCATTTTTTCATAACGGCGCAATTCCCTTTCAAGCGCAAGGATTTCATCCTTTCCCTCCATGGCTTCATCCCAGATGGAACGGCCACGGATCAACGTGACATCCTGAGGCAGATATCCCACTGTGATGTTTCCCGCACGAACCACTCTTCCTTCATCCGGAACAATTTCTCCGGCAATGATCTTCATCAGTGTCGATTTTCCAGCCCCGTTCTTTCCAACCAGGGCGACACGTTCACCTGGATTCACCTTCCAGGTGAGATCCTCGAACAGGATCTGGTTTCCATACGCGAGAGAAAGGTCCTGGACTTCTATCATGGGATTATTCTTTCAATGACTCCAGCATGTGCGCAAAGAAAGAGGGATTTCATACCGGGGGTTTTTATTCAAGCGGGTCGAGAATTTCAAAACCATCAGGGGCGAAGCGTGCTGTGACCGGAGCTCCCTTCCCTTCCCGGGCATATTGGAAGTTCCGTTCAGCGACAGCAGCGGCGGCTTCCAGAATCATGGCAATCCATCTCTGCTCCGCGGCGGATGGGTAAGAGCCTTCAATCTCCTCCAGAGGGGCGCCGAGGCATCGATGCCGGAGTATGGCCAGGAAGCAGGCAGCCAGGGAGCTTTGCCATATCCATACAGTTCCGCTCCACCATCCGGACAGAGAACCGGCCCTCCGAATGCCGGATTGCGGGTTCGGGATCCATCCCCGGTGATGGCTTCGCGAAAACCTCGATCCTGCTGGTCCACCATGCCCCTGCCCAGGATCCCGATCACCTCGATCTCCTGATTCACCGCTCCTTCAAATTCTGATGGGTTGATCCAGGCATTGTTGTAGTCACCACGCATCCCATTGTCATAAGTGATGTTCACATTGAGGGAGTCCCAGGTATGAATCGCATTTTTAACCTTGACCGACTGAGGATCTCTGCCATGGCGGGCAGCGATCAAGGGTCCATAGGTTTCCCAGTTTTCCAGCAGGTTCTTTTCCCCTGTGGCATAGAGAGCAACCGGGCGAACCTTGAGATAATGCTCGACAACATCAAGCCAGTGGCAGCCCACATAGGTGAATGGGTTTGACTTTTCAGCCCAGGCGAAGACCTCGGATGAAACCGTCAGGGGCTCCTCCAGAACACAACGCACCCGATTCAAAGTTCCGTATCTGGGCACCGAATGGGTCATCATGTGGCGGATGAAAGGATCATACCGCTTGTGCATGTCCACACCAACGATACGATCGTTATTCTGGGCCGCCTGGATGATTCGATCTGCTTCGGAAAGGGACATGCAAAGCGGCTTTTCAGTGATGACATCGACACCTTTTTCAAGCGCCTTGAGGATAGCGGGGGTATGCAGGTGGTCGGGTGTCGCGACAATGAGGGTGTCAGGGTTTTCCTTTTCCAGGATCTCTTCCCAGACCATTCGGCCATAATACGGAACAGGACCCGGCTGGCCGGTGACCTCAGCGACCCTGTCACTGATCTTTTCGGCAGTTCGGGCAGCTTCACTTCGGGTTCCGATGGCACAGAATTGAATTGGAATGGAAGCCACTTCCGGCGCATGGTGGCTCATCCCGATGCTGGAGAGGGCGCCAGCGATGCCTCCCCGGCAGAAATCGACCAGTGCGGGGCCGATAATCTCATCGAAAAACATGCCTCCCCCGATGACTGCAACACGCACCGCATCAGTCATGGCTGTGATCTCCTCTTTGCCGATTCCAGCGTGTTTCGAAGCAGCATGGCAATCGTCATGGGTCCCACACCACCGGGAACCGGGGTGATCCAGGCCGCTTTACGTGAAGCTTCCTCGAAAACCACATCCCCGGCAATTTTTCGCTTTGCCGCCGCCTTCCGGTTCGATCCGGTTGATACCCACATCGATAACCACTGCTCCGGGACGGATCCAGGCTCCAGGAATGAAACCAGCTTTCCCGATGGCCGCCACCAGGATATCTGCAGAGTGGCACACCACCTGGAGCCGTTCGGTCCGGGAATGGCATGTAGTGACAGTGGCATGTTGAGCCAGCAGCAGCATGCCCATCGGTTTTCCGACAATGTTGCTGCGTCCGACAACCACGGCATGGCGCCCTACGAGGGGGATGTTTTCGCGCTTCAATAACTCCATAACTCCCGCAGGTGTGCAGGGGACAAATCGGGGATTTCCCTGTGAAAGCAATCCGACATTCTCCGGATGAAATCCATCGACATCCTTGGATGGATCCACAGCCATCAGGACCCTTTTTTCATCGACACCCATCGGCAGGGGAAGCTGAACCAGAATTCCATCGATGGCGGGATCTTCATTGAATTTCTGGACCTCCCGAAGGACTGCCAGTGTTGAGGTATCTGCCGGAAGATGGGTTTCGACACTCCTGATTCCAGCTGCCTCACAGGCCTGCTCTTTCCTGGAGACGTAAATCCGCGAGGCTGGATGGTCACCGGCCAGGACGACTCCGAGTCCGGGAGGCCGAAATCGTGGGGCCAGCTCAGCCACCTCCACTCGGATTTCTTCCTGAATCACTCCAGCCCACTTTTTCCCATCAATTATTTTCGCCGCCACGCTACCCTCCCGGCCCCCTTGGATTCGTCATAAAACAAGTGACCGAACTCAACCTATACCCTGATAAACCACTCCACGGAAGACCTTGAGGCGGGATCAACTGGAATCTGAGAACAGAGCCAAGCTCTGGAAACAGGGCTGGTTTTAATATGGCCATTCGGTTGTGAGTCAGTTATCCGAATCCGGCTTGTCCGGATGCAGCCCGGGAATCGCCATCAAATCTCGCAGCATTTTGAGTGAATCCCGGATCCCGTTGATCTGGGAGCCTTCCGAAAAAATCCAGGTGACAGGAATCTCCACCACACGCAATGACATCCGGCGCGCCAGAAGAAGGTGTTCCACATCGAAGGTATATCCATCGATTTTTTGAAGCTCAGCCAGTTTATGCGCAATCTCACGGCGGTAAGCTTGAAGCCGCATTGGGTGTCCGAAAACCCTGGTAGAACCAGCAGCCTTGAAAGCAGGGCGAAGAATTTCCCCATTAATTGCCTGGAATAGGGCAAACCAACCACCTTGGAGGCCGGAAGCCGCCTCGAGGCGATGGCGATATCGGCTCCGGATTCCAGCCCCTGTATCAGGAGTGGAAGCTGATCGATCGGTGCTGAAAGGTCAGTATCGGAAAAGGCGACAAATTTCCCACGGGATTTTCGAAGCCCCTGGGCAACCGCAAATCCTTTTCCCCGGTTTTTATCGTAATGAAGCAGCTCGAAACGGGCGCCTTCGGGGTGGGTTGCGATAAAATCACGGACAAGATGAGCGGTGTTGTCGCGGCTCCCGTCATCCACAATCAGGACTTCTGTTTCCCTTCCAAATATCGAACAGAATCGGGCAACCTCCTCGAGGGAGGGCCGAATCCGTTTTTCCTCGTTGTAAGCAGGAATCACCAAGGATATTTCTGGAGAATCGATCGGCATAAGCTGGGGGAAGTTTATCGGATCGGCCTGAAGGGTCAATCAGAGTCAGAAAGAAATTTACAAAGGAAGGAAAAAGGAACTATTCTTCCAGTTTCATCCAGAGGGGATCCTCTGATAGACTATGGGAAATCTTCGCAAGGGGGAAAAGGCGTTGTCAGTTGCAGTGAAAAGTCTACCAATCGAAAGCAAGAAACCATCACGGCCCAGAATATCGCGGCGGGTTGAGAACCTGAAACCATCCGGAATCCGCCGTTTCTTCGACCTGGTCCTCGGGCGAGCCGATATCCTTTCCCTTGGCGTGGGTGAACCCGATTCTTCAACCCCATGGGGGATCCGTGAGCAGGGGATCTTTTCGCTCGAAAAAGGCCACACCTCGTACACCTCCAATCAGGGGTATCTTCCGTTCCGTCAGGCGATCGCGCGCTGGATCGAGAGGGAAATGCATGTCTCCTACAGCCCTGAAAAAGAAATACTCGTAACAGTGGGGGTCAGCGAAGCGCTGGATCTGGCCTGCCGTGCACTGCTCGAGCCGGATGATGAAGTGCTGATACCTGAACCTTGTTTTGTCTCCTATCCCGCTCTGGTGGAACTGGCTGGAGGAGTTCCGGTCCTGGTTCCCACTTATGCCGATGCACAGTTTTTGCCGAGCATCGAAGACCTGGAAAGGAACTGGTCGCCAAGAACAAAAGCTCTGATCGTCAATTTTCCCGGGAACCCGACCGGCGCCATCATCGAACCTGAATACATGAAGGAAATTGCGCACTGGGTCATCAATAAAGACCTGGTGCTGATCAGCGACGAGATCTACAGCTCCCTCACTTACGACACCCATCATACCTGTTTTTCTTCGATGCCGGGGATGAAAGAACGGACTATCCTCCTCCATGGGCTTTCCAAAGCCTGGGCCATGACCGGCTGGCGGATCGGATTTGCTGCCGCGCCGGATGACATCCTCGCCGCCATGACAAAAATTCACCAGTACCAGATCATGTGTGCCGGAATCACTGGCCAGATGGCGGGGATCGAGGCACTTGACCATGGAGATGACGAATGCCGGCGGATGAAAGATGATTATGCCCGGCGGCGGCGTTTTATTGTAAAAAGCCTGAATGAAATGGGGCTGTCCTGCCACATGCCGGGTGGGGCCTTTTATGTCTTTCCCTCGATCCGCAGCACGGGCATGACCAGTGAGCAATTTGCATTGCGCCTTCTCGAAGAACAGGCGGTTGCGGTTGTTCCAGGAGATGCTTTTGGCCCATCCGGAGAAGGTTTTGTACGCTGCTCTTATGCCACAAGCCTCGATGTCATCGAAAAGGCCATGGAAAAAATGAAGGCTTTCATGGGTTCCCTCCAGGCGCGCTAAACGTTAGGGTGAATGACAGGGCGCGAGGGATTGGGAAGCTTAACCACTCCCCGGTTCTTCGATGTGCCATCGTGTTCGACCAATGGAGAAAGCATAGTGAACAATAAGTTTTTCCATGCGGGGATGATTTTCCCGCTCGCAATCCTGATCAGCCTCTGGCTGGCAGGGAGCTGCCTGGCCGAGGCAGATCCTGAAGTTCGGCGCCAGATGATTCGTGAATTCGAGGAGAAACAAAAGGCCAGGCGAGAGGCGCTGTATCCTCAATCCGCGACGACAACCCCCGATAAAATCGGCGGCCTGGATGAGCTGCGAGAAGCCATGGGCAAGTCACGGCTCGAACTGAATTCTTCCAAGTCAAAAAACAACCGGATCGCAGCAGCCCAGGCGACCATCAACTACATCGATCCTCTCATCCGAATGGAACAGTATGATGAGGCTCTCAGGCAGATAAACACCTCTCTGGATATGGGCGCCGATCCGGGAGTATTGATCCTCAAAGCAGCTGATATCCGAACGATCCAGGCAGAGGCTGCCATGAATGAACTGGACTGGCAGAAAACCTATCAGCTCCTTGAAGATGCCTGGCGGATGGCGAAGCGCTTCGAGCAGAATGAGGTCCAAAACGATTTCGCGCAACGTCTCAGAGATTTCCAGTTCGATTGGGCTGTTACCCTTTTCCATGAAGGTAACATGACTGATGCTCAAGCGAAGGCAGTCGAAGCTTTGACCTGGAAAATCGATCCGGAGCCAATTCATGCCTTTCTCATGAATCTTTATTTCCGTGAAGATAAATACAAAGAAGCCCGGGAAGAACTCAGCCAGGCACGCCGTGGGCCGCTTCGCAGCGATCCATTTCTGGTCGGTTTTGATGAGTTTATGAAGCGTGAGGAAAATTTTGAGCGAAGCTACCGCAGCCGCCAGGACGATGGTTTGATCCTGAAATGGCCATCTGGAATGACTTTCGACCCAAATCTGTTAACCAAGGCTTTTAACGATGCCCGGCAGACTGTGGAAAAGATGTTCAAGATCAAGACACCCTTGCCTGTCCGGGCATCCATCTACCAGGTATCGGACTTTCCGCAGATGATTCAGGGACCTGACTGGGTTGCTGCCTGTGTGCTGGGAGGAAAGCTGAGACTTCGCGCCGATCTTGTCAGCCTGAAGGAGAAGGATCTCCAGGTTGTAGTGCGTTATGCCTACGCACTCTGGATTGCGGATCTGCTGTCCGATGGCAAAGCGCCCGCATGGATCCTGGAAGGGATTGCTCATCAAACTGCTTTTCCGAACGGCCCTCCTCAGGAATCCCTGGCCGAGATCCGCAAGCGCCTGTCGCAGCAAAAGATTGCCACCTTCCGGGAGCTCCAGACCCCTTTTCAGGGACTGCCGGAAGCTCGGGAAGCCTCGATCCTCATGGCTCAATCCCAGTCCGGTGTCCGGGTTCTGATCAACCTCAAGGGGCTTGATTGCATCCCCTCTCTCCTGGATGGTTACGCCACCGGCAAAGAGGCTGAGGATGTCCTCAAAGAGGTTTGTGATCTTTCATACGATGATTTATTTGAGGCGTGGGAAAAGGAGTTGAACAAGACTTCGAAAGAAAAGTCGAAATCGGATTCAGCCATAATTCGATCGCTCGGTTATGTCAGCCCTCTCGGCTCCCAATGGCAGAAATGACACACACAGCGCTTGCATCTATTCTCCGCTGCCTGAATCTTTCGAGCAGCGATAAAATCCGCATACTCTCTGAAAAGGAAGTGCCAAGCACTGTTTTCGCAGCCTTTTTTCGTCTGGGAGCCCAGCCAGCAACAAAGGATGAAGTAATCGGGCTTTTCGAAGAACTCTCTGAGTTTGGGGAGTGCATCCGTGCTCTTCCGGATCCCCTTAAAATCGAAGGAGCACTTGACCCCAGCCAGGATTTCTTCCTGGTGGCCATTATTCCCCAGAGCGAGCGAACCACCTTTCATTCGCTGTTCACCCGCCCCTGGATCGAAAGGTTTACAACCACTGAATGCTTAGATCGATCAGAGCTCAGCCGAATCTTTACCGAAATCAATCCCGCTGAGCTGAAACCAGTCGAAGAAGCTCCGGAAATCCTTCTGGATCGTGTCCGGAGTTTTATATTGTCCGGAGCAGAATCCACCATGACCGAGACCCAAAACAGCCACCCCGTGGATCCATTGATTGCGCTCACCCTGCCGGAGGGATTCCGGGCATCGGGTGTGGCCAGTGGAATCAAACCAGGCAAGAAAGACCTGGGGATACTGATCAGTGACCTCCCCTGTCACACTGCCGGGCGATTCACACAAAACCGTTTCTGCTCAGCCCCGGTGCTGATTTCAAAAGAGCATCTTCGAAATGGCGATGTGCGTGCTGTTGTCGTCAACAGCGGGAACTCCAACGCGGCAACCGGCGCACAAGGATACCGGGATGCACGGATTATGGCAGAGCTGGCGGCACAGGCAGTGTCACTCGAACCTTCCCAGATAGCTGTCTGCAGTACCGGTGTGATTGGCCGCTTTCTCCCGATGGAGCGTGTCGAATTCGGGATTCGCGAAGCTTCACAGAAACTTCAGAGGCATCATGATGAAGATTTTCTGGAAGCAATCATGACGACAGATGCTGTCATGAAATCCTCAACCCGCTCATTCCAGCTGGGAGGGAAGACAGTTCATATCGGTGGAGTCACCAAGGGAGCGGGGATGATCCACCCCAACATGGCCACCATGCTCGCATTTCTGACCACCGATGCAGCCATCCGCCCGGCAGCGCTTGATCTCTCGCTCGGCCTGGTGGTTCAGGAAACATTCAACTGCCTGACAGTCGATGGTGACACAAGCACCTCAGACTCAGTTCTGCTGTTCGCCAATGGTGCGGCAGGCAATGAAGAGATCGGAGTCGATCATCCCGAATATGGCCTGTTTGTGGCTGAACTGCGTGCATTGTGCCAGGATCTGGTTCGCCAGATGGCACGGGATGGAGAAGGAGCCACGCATCTGGTTCAGGTGGTGTGTGACAATGCTTTCAGCCGCAATGATGCACTGGAAGTTGCCAAAACCATTTCCGGCTCCCTGCTTGTGAAGACCGCTCTGTTCGGACGGGATCCAAACTGGGGCCGCATCATCTGTGCAGTCGGCAATACATCGGCACGTTATCAGCCTGAGGCGGTTCGCCTGTGGATGAATGGCTTACTGCTTTTCGAGAATGGCATGGCCACAGATTTCAACCTCAAGGATGTGGCTCAATCGATGGCTGCCGAGGAAATCGAAATCCGTGTCGATCTGGCGGCAGGCCCTTTTTCTTTGACTGTTTATACCTGCGACCTGACCTACGACTATGTCCGCATCAATGCGGAGTACACCACCTGAACAATGGCTGGCATCCGTATCGAAGGGCTGCATCAGGCCTATGGTTCGGTGATCGCCCTGCGGGATATTCGGTTGGAAGTGGCTGATGGAGAATTTCTGTCTCTCCTGGGACCGAGCGGAAGTGGCAAAACGACCCTGCTTCGCATCCTGGCGGGATTTGAGCCTCCTGTATCAGGCCGGATCTTTTTTGACGAGAAAGAGGTGACCTTCTTCCCACCGGAGAAAAGGCAGGCCGGATGGTTTTTCAGAATTATGCCCTTTTTCCGCACCTCTCTGTCGGTGAGAATATCGCCTATGGGCTTCGTGCGGCTGGCGCCTCCCGCCAGACAATCACGGACCGGATCCGGGAGATGCTCGAGCTGGTGGATCTCCCCGGCTTCGCCGAGAGAGATGTGCATACTCTCTCCGGTGGACAGCAGCAGCGAATCGCCCTTGCTCGAGCGCTGGCCCATCATCCCAAAGTCCTTTTGATGGACGAACCACTGTCCAATCTGGATGCAAGGCTCCGAGTGCAGACCCGGGTTCAGATCCGGGATCTTCAGCAACGGCTTGGGATGACCACTGTTTATGTCACCCATGACCAGGGGGAAGCTTTCTCACTCTCGGACCGTGTGGCTGTTCTGCTCAAGGGTGCCATTCGACAGGTGGACACCCCGCTTTCGATCTATCGCCATCCAGCAGACCTCGAGGTTGCTGAGTTCCTCGGTGAAATGAACCGCTGCCTGGCGGCAATTCAACCTTCAACAGGCGGCTTTATGTGCATTTCACTCGATGGGGCAGGCATCACCGCATCTCTGCCAATGGACCAGTGCACAGGCAATTTGGATGGAAACCGGGTCCTGGTTGGCATCCGGCCTGAATCTTTTGGCCCGCCAGGTCACTTCAATCTGAATGGTAAAGGAATTCTCGAAGAAGCCAATTTCGAGGGAGAACGCTGGAGGCTGATGGTTCGCATCGGGAGCCAGGTTCTCCTGCAGCATTGGCCCTCAGCATGGATCGATCGAATGCCGGCCAGAGGGGAGCCATTTGGATTCTCAATGAATCCAGCCACCTGGAATCTGTTTCCAGCCACTGAAAATCAACCATTATGACCACTGTTAATACCACTCATCCATCACCTCCCCAGCAAGGCGCCGAACTGGTTGTGGAGATCGAAACACTGACCTCCTCTGCGGAAGGCCTGGCCCGCCACCAGGGTCAGGCAGTATTCATCCCAGGGCTGCTTCCAGGGGAATCTGCCCGAGTGAGCATCCAGAAGAGCGCTCGAGATTATCTGCGTGCCAATCCCCTGCAAATTTTGAAGGGATCCGCCACACGGAAACGCCCTGAATGCCCGTACCACCATGCACCTGATGCAGATGGGCAGTTCCCAAATACTTTAAGCTGCGGTGGCTGCCAGTTGCAGATATCCAATAGAGAGCAGGAACTGGATTTCAAGCGCCAGTCTGTCGGTGAAATCCTGTCTCGCATCGGGCATCTCGAAGTGGAGGTTCAACCCGTGGTGGCGGGCCATCCATTCCATTACCGGAACAAAATGGCCTTGAGCCTGACTTCTCATGATGGGCAACTTGCCTGGGGGCTGCGCAGCTCCGAGAGCAATTCAGCCACAGTGCCCCTGGCCACCTGCGAGATCGCCGGGCTTGATCTCTGGAAAGCAGCCGGTCAGATTCTGCAGGTCCTCAATCAGGACATGGGGCCATCCCTGATGTGGAATGGGCAGGAGGGGATCATTCGAGGAGCCACCATTCGGAGCCACACCGGAAGGATCTCACCCCCACGAACCAGCCAGGATCGGGCGGAAACCCAGCCGGCACGTGTGGTCCTGTTCGCAGTGGCGACACACAATTCCGACATTCTCATCAGGCTGCGGGATGCGCTGAAAGTCATTCCGGATCTGCATGTTCATTTTTCTTACTCCGATCCGCGGGCCAATGCGGTTTATTATGACCGCGCCCAATTTCTCCATGTAAGAACCAACAAAACCACCTGCTGGACAGAAGCCAATTTCAAGGAAGAAAACTGCTGCTGGCACACAACCGGCCCGTGGTCCACACTCGCCGGACCGACAACCTTCCTGCAGGTGAACGATGAAATGGCCGCCCAGCTTTACTCACGTGTTTTGAATCTTCCATTTGAGGGTTCTGGATTCGCGGTGGATGCCTACTGCGGGGTGGGCATCCTGACCCGCGCCCTTCTGGGGCGATTTGATGAAGTAATGGGGATCGAGCTCGACACCCAATCGATCAAACTGGCCCGGACAACTTCTCGAAGATTGCAGGACTGCCGTGTCGAATGGGTGGCTGAAGCCTCCGAGGCAGTTTTCGGGCGTGTGGGAAAGGGTCCGGAACGAACCATTCACTCAAAACCGGATCTGGTCATCCTGGATCCTCCCCGCAAAGGGTGCCAGCAGGAAGTGCTGCGCGCTCTTCTTGAGCTGAAGCCATCCGATGTGGTTTATATCAGCTGCCACCCGGCCGCACTGGCGCGTGATCTTCGCCTGCTTTGCCGCCAGGTCTACGAGGTCGTTTCAGTGGAGCCTTTCGATCTGTTCCCAAACACCCACCATGTGGAAACACTCGTGCACCTGAAGAGGAAATAGATTGCCAGAAGCAGGAAATGATTCAGATTGCCCTGTCTGGAATCGAGCCATGACCTGATTGATGATACAGGAATCCAATTTCTGGAGAGGAGTTACTTGATGAATTCTCGTGAGCGAATGTTACGAACCCTTGAATTCAACCATCCTGACCGGGTCCCACGTGACCTGTGGGCGCTTCCCTGGGCAGATATGAACCACCCCGAAGAGGTAGCCGCGCTCCGGCGGGATTTTCCGGGTGACATGGTGGGTGCTCCAGCCATATTGAGCAAGATTCCGAAAACAGAAGGCGATCCCCACCTGAAAGGAACCTACCAGGACGAATGGGGATGTGTTTTTATCAATATCCAGGATGGAGTTATCGGGGAGGTCAAGGAGCCGATCATCAAGGATTGGGAAAGTGATGTCGAAAAGATCCACTTCCCACGTGAGTGGTTTACCTTTGACCGGCAGGCTGTGAATGACTTCTGCCGCTCGAGCGACCTGTTTGTTCGCGCCAGCTGCTGTCCCCGCCCCTTTGAGCAGCTGCAATTCCTGCGGGGGACCGAGAATCTGTATATGGATATCGCCACCCGTGATCCTGGCTTTATGGCATTCCTGAACCGCATCCATGAGTTTTACCTTGAACTGCTTGAGGAATGGGCCAGAACTGAGGTGGATGGCCTTTTTATTATGGATGACTGGGGAGCTCAATCCTCACTGCTGATATCCCCCAAGGCCTGGAGGGACATATTCAAGCCACTCTATCGCGATTACGCCCAGCTGGCTCATGAACATGGAAAGAAGCTGTTCATGCACAGCGATGGTTATATCCTGGCCATTTATCCGGATCTGATTGAAGTTGGAATCGATGCCCTCAATTCACAGGTTTTCTGCATGGGCCCGGAGGCTCTGGAACAATTTCGCGGGAAAATCACCTTCTGGGGTGAAATGGACCGCCAGCACCTTCTGCCGAATGGAACGCCTGAGGAGGTTCATGCGGCAGTCAAACGTTTTATGGACCATCTGTATAGCGATGGTGGAGTGATTGCCCAGCTGGAATTCGGGCTCCTGTCACGGCCCGAAAACGCACGTGCCGCTTTTGAGGCGTGGGATCAGTTCAAAGCCTGAATGAAAGATGAGGGGAAAGAGGGTGCGGGTTGAGGTGGGGCGGGTATGAAGATCCCGCCCCGAATAGATTGATTTATCGACCGGAGCAGGGTTTCTTGCCATGGTTGGCCTTTTTTGAGCGCCAACGCAGCTTCCGGGAAATTTTTCGTTTGCCTGTTGCCATGATCATTCTCCTCAAATTGGTGCACAAGTCAGTAAACCTACCCGAACCTTTCCCTTTGTCAAGAGGCTGTGCCTGTTTCGCCGGGGGTTTGGGGGCGTGGGCACTCATTATGATCTCATCTGGTTTTGGCTTTGGCCGGGTGGCTTGGATTGAACCTATGTGTTGCCTAAGATGAAATCAAAGTGTTTGGTATTCACTGATATTCAGAATCCTTGAGAGGCAGCCATGAAGAAAATCCACGAATTTACTGTCATTCCTTCCCTACCCACTCGTCTGGCTCGCCTTTATGATATTGCCTATAACCTGTGGTGGACCTGGGACAGCGAAGCCATCGAGCTGTGGCGACGACTCGATTTCGATCTCTGGGAAGTGGTTTACCACAACCCGATTCGCCTTCTGGGCAATATTCCACAGGAAAAACTCCAGGCTCTCTCCGAAGACGACAGTTTTCTCGCTCACATGGATCGTGTCACCTCCCGCCTCGATTCCTATCTGAGCTCGACCTCCTGGTTCGACACACGTTATAGCGATCGGGACAACCGAACCATTGCCTATTTTTCTTTTGAGTATGGCCTGGCTGAATCCTTTCCGATCTACTCTGGAGGGCTTGGCATTCTCTCCGGGGATCACCTCAAGTCTGCCAGTGATCTGGGGCTGCCGCTGGTTGGAGTGGGCCTGCTGTACCGTCGCGGATATTTCCGCCAGTACCTGAACACGGATGGATGGCAGCAGGAATACCTCCCCCCCATCGATGTTTTTTCCCTCCCGATCGAGCTGCAGACCGAATCCACAGGGAATCCCCTGATCATAAAAGTCCGCATTGGGAAGCATGATGTTTCCTGCCAGTGCTGGAAAGTTCGTGTCGGCAGGGTTTCCCTCTACCTGCTCGATACGAATCTGCCTGAAAACACCCCGGAAGACCGTGAAATTACATCGCAGTTGTATGGTGGTGATACCGATCTTCGAATCCGCCAGGAGATGGTCCTGGGTGTCGGAGGATATCGCGCGCTTCGAAAGCTGGGATTCAACCCGGCTGTGTGCCACATGAATGAAGGACATGCGGCCTTCCAGGGGCTGGAGCGGATTCGGGAGGCAATCGCCGAAGAAAAACTGACGTTCGATGAAGCCAGGATTGCGACCTCTTCAGGCAATGTTTTCACCACACATACCCCGGTTCCGGCGGGAAACGACCGTTTCCCCAGCGACCGTATCCTCGATTATTTTGCCGAATTCATTACGGAGCTGGGTTTAACGGTCGACAAATTCCTTGGGCTTGGGCGGGAAGACGAAAATGACCCGGGAGAAATGTTCTGCATGACAGTCCTGGCCCTCAAGCTCTCGGCGCATTCCAACGGAGTCAGCCTGCTGCATGGATCGGTCTCCCGGAACATGTGGAAAAGGTTATGGCCTGAAGCTCCGGTGTCTGAGATTCCAATCACGGCCATAACCAATGGGATCCATATTCGCACCTGGCTTTCCGGGGAGATGGCGGCACTTTTCGATCGGTACCTGGGAGTGCGCTGGTGGAGCGACCCGGTTGATACCAGTGTCTGGGAACGGGTGGACCGGATACCGGATGCGGAATTGTGGCGCACTCACGAGAGGCGTGCCGAGCGCCTGGTCTCTTTTGTCCGCAAACGCCTTCGGGAACAGCTGATCCGAAGGGGATTGCCTTCTTCGGAGATCAAGCTGGCCGATGAGGTTCTCGATCCGGATCGCCTGACCATCGGGTTTGCCAGGCGTTTCGCTTCCTACAAGCGGGGGACACTCCTTTTCAAAGATCCAGAAAGATTAGCAAAGATCCTTGACCATCCGGAGCGTCCGGTACAAATCATATTCGCCGGCAAGGCCCATCCTGCCGATCATCCCGGCAAAGAACTGATCCGCCAGATCGTCCACTTCTGCCGTCAGCAGGAATTCCGCCACCATGTGGTCTTCCTGGAAGATTACGATATCGATATCGCCCGTTACCTGGTCCAGGGAGTGGATGTCTGGCTGAACACACCACGCAGGCCTCTCGAAGCCAGTGGCACCAGCGGGATGAAAGCTGCGGCGAATGGTGTTCTGCACTTGAGCATTCCAGATGGCTGGTGGAATGAGGCTTATGAAGGCGATAATGGCTGGAGCATCGGTTCCGGTGAGAATTATAACGATCCGGAATATCAGGATCGCATCGAGAGTGAAACTCTGTATGAGCTGCTCGAAAAGGACATAGTCCCATTGTTTTACGAACGCGGCCGTGATGATCTTCCGCGAGGGTGGATACAGAGGATGAAACGCTGCCTGATCACCCTCTGCCCGAAATTCAACACGAACCGGATGCTGCTCGATTATGCGGAAAAGTTTTATTTCCCTTCGACTGACCGTTATCATGCCTTGACCGCAGACCATTTCAAAACCGCCCGGATTGCTGCGGAATGGGAGAAGAGGGTGCTGGGCCACTGGAAACAGGTTCAAATCGTTTCAGTAGCGTGTGACGCTGAGAATCAAGTAGTGCAGGTTGACCAGCAGGTTTCTATCGAGGTTGAGATCAACCTGAGTGACCTGCATCCAGAGGATATCAGTGCACAGATTTATTATGGACGCATGAGCTCGGAGGGTGAAATCCTGAATGGGAAAGTTCATGTTCTCCAGTATGCAGACCGGCAGCCCAACGGAAACGCTCTTTTCAAAGGCACCATTCGTTGCCGTAATAGTGGACGGTTTGGTTTTTCGGCCCGTGTGGTCGCCAGTCATCCGGATCTCCCTCTTCAGGACCGGATGAAAAACCTGACCTGGGGATAAGGCACAGAACCTGAATGGCGACACTGAAACCCCTTCAAGCCCTGGCGGTGATCCCTGCACGGGGAGGCTCCAAAGGCATTCCGAGGAAGAATATCCGGGAACTGCATGGAAAACCCTTGTTGTGGTACACGGTGACTGCTGCCTTGGAGAGCGGATGTTTCGAGGATGTGGTCGTGAGCACCGACCATGATGAGATTGCCCACATTGCCGAGGAGTCCGGAGCGTTAGTCCATCACAGAGCAGCTGACCTTGCCGGGGATGAAGTCACTCTGGATGCCGTCATCTATGATGCAGTCCAGGGAAAAGGCAGACAGTACGAGGTCGTCGCCACCCTCCAGCCGACTGCGCCATTACTGCGAGCGGAAACACTCCGGAAGGCATTCGATCATATCAGAGACAATCCCCACATCGACACACTGATATCGGTGGTGAATGATCCCAGGCTTTCCTGGATTGAACAGGAGGGCCGGATTGTCCCCAATTACACAGCGAGAGTGAACCGCCAATATCTCCCGCCGCTTTATCGTGAAACCGGAGCATTCTTCCTCTCCCGGACGCGCTGTGTCACCCCCACAAGCCGCTTTGGAAATGAGGTGGCTGTGTTTGAGATCAGCCCCGAAGAGGCCATCGACATCGACACCATGCAGGACTGGTGGATTGTGGAGAAGTATCTGGAGCGCCGACGGATTGCGATCCGTGTGGATGGATCACGGCCGATCGGCTTCGGCCATATCTACCGGATGCTCCTGCTGGCGAATCGGATGCTCGATCACCAGGTGCATTTCTTCCTGGATGAGAGCCAGGAAGAGGCGGTTTCAATGATTCGGAATGCCTTTTATCCGCATACTGCCACTCCACGTGGAGAATTAATCTCTCAACTGATCACACATCAGCCGGATATTGTCATTCTCGATATCCTCGATACCTCAGCTGAGGAAGTCATGCAGCTGCGGGAAAAGGGAATTTTTGTGGTTTCGTTTGAGGATCTTGGCGCAGGGATGGCGCATACTCACCTGACCATCAATGCCCTTTACGAAAGCACCATTCCTTATCTGCATGTTCACAGTGGCCAGGACTACTACTGTCTGCGGGAAGAATTCACCCACACGTCTCCAATCACGATCAAGGAGAAGGTCGATCATCTGGTGATCACTTTTGGAGGTTCAGACCCCACCAACCAGACCCTGCGCTGTGTTCGGGCACTGGCGGATTTCCTGCCAGGGTGTGCAACCAGGGTCACTCTCATCCTGGGATTGGGTTACCCGGCTGAAGCCGAAGAGGAGTTAAGGAGGTTTCTCGAAAGCAGCCCTCTGTCCGGCTGGGTGACTATCAAACGTCATGTGCTTTCGATGGCAAGTGAATTCAAAGCCGCCGATCTGGTCATCACCTCCTGTGGGAGAACTATGTATGAGATCGCCTCTCTCGGGGTTCCGGCGATTCTCATTGCGCAAAATCGGCGTGAGATGCAGCATACCTTCGGCCATTCTGAAAATGGCTTTGCAAACCTGGGGCTGGGAACTGAATTAAGTGATGAAGTATTATTGCGAACCGTGCGAGAATTGGGTGAACAGTGGGAGTTGCGCCGTGAAATGCAGCGCAGAATGCTGTCATCGGATTTCCGAAATGGGCTGGACCGGGTCTATCGCCTGATCATGGATACATACTGGAAGACAACCGGCAGGAACAGAAAGCGAGGGTAATCCTTGGAACTGAATGGCAAGAAACTGGCAAATAGCAGTCTTGACCCTTATGTCATTGCAGAGATCGGAGTGAACTATTATGACATCGCACGCAAGGAGGGTATTTCACCGCTTGAAGCTGCTGAGAGGATGATCCTCGCCGCACATGAAGCAGGAGCGGATGCCGCCAAATTTCAGACCTATAAATCGGAAAAGATTGCATCACGCCACTCCCCGGCTTACTGGGATACCACCAAGGAAACCAGTGCTTCACAGTACGATCTTTTCAAGAAGCACGACCATTTTGGAGAGGCGGAATACCGCCATCTGGCGGACTTTGCCCGCGAACATGGGACAACTTTTCTTTCAACTCCGTTCGACCTGGAAGCAGTCGATTTTTTAGATGAAATCATCCCTGTATTCAAAATCGCCTCGGCGGATATCACCAATATTCCGCTGCTGGAAAAAATTGCAGAGAAGAAAAAGCCGATCCTGCTGGCAGTGGGAGCCTCTTCGATTGCCGATATCCGCAGCGCTCTCGATAAGATCCATGAGGTCAACCCGGAAGCCGAAATTGCCCTTCTTCAGTGTATTCTGAATTATCCGACTCTTCCTCCCAATGCCAACCTTGGGATGATCCAGGGGATTCAGGATGCTTTTCCTGGATATCCGGTTGGCTATTCAGACCACACGGAACCTTCTGAAGATATGCTCGAGGTGATCATGGCGGTCCTGTCAGGCGCCTGCATTGTCGAAAAACACTTCACCCTCGATAAAAGGCTTCCGGGGAATGATCACTACCATGCAATGGATCCAGCCGATCTGAAGAAGTTCAAGGACCAGGTGAATCGGTGCCGGGTTCTGTATGGCAGCCGTGAAAAAAGAATCCTTCCCTCCGAAGAACCGGCTGTGAAATATGCCCGCCGCAGCATTGTGTTGAAGGCGGCAGTGCGCCATGGGGAGCGGATTACATCAGACCACCTGATCATGAAACGGCCCGGAACGGGAATTCCTCCGACAGAGCTTCAGAAGGTGGTTGGAATGGTTGTCAATCGCGATCTCGAGGAAGATACGATTCTTCTTTGGGAGCACCTGGAGAAAGGGGCCTGAGCCAGGCTGAAGACCCTCCTGTGTATGTCCTTCTGACCGGTTGTAAAAAGAATGCGGGAGATTTTCTTATCGCTCATGCGGCCAGAGAACTGCTTTCGAAATATGCCCCCTGCAAGGAATTCAAAGAGCTTCCATCCTGGCTTCCAGTCACCTCTCATCTGGATATCATTCGGTCTTCCAAAGCATTGCTGTTGTGTGGCGGGCCGGCATTTCAATCCGGCCTGGGAACAACCATTTACCCGATCACTCAGGATCTCGAAAGAATAACAGTCCCGATCATTTCCTTCGGCCTGGGATGGAAGGCTTTCCCAGGTGATGAGTTCGACAGAAAAACAGTCCAGCCACCCGCTTCAGCGCAACTCCTGCTCGATCGAATCCGGAATGATTACAGGTATGCGGGGTGCCGTGATTATCTGACATTGAGTGTGCTGAAGCGCTGGGGGATCCGGAATGCCGTCATGACAGGCTGCCCTGCCTGGTATGACCCGCAGTGGTTCGATCAACCGCCTCGGATTCCTGAAAAGATCCGGAACGTTGCCGTCACTCCGGCAGAGCTTCCACGGTTTAACCATCAAAGCAAAGAACTGCTGCAACTCGTGCGCGACCTGTTTCCCGAAGCACGGAGAACCTGTTCCTTCCATCGCGGCTGGGTGCGTGATGAACACACCACCGGGGCACATGCGGAGAATGCGCTTGATCTGAAGGCCTATGCCGAAAAGGCCGGGTTTGAATGCCAGGATATTTCCGGCAGTGTCGAGGGGATGCTTCGTTATGAGGACTATGATCTTCATATCGGTTACCGGGTTCATGCGCACCTGAAGTTTTTATCAGCTCGAAAGCCTTCATTTCTGATTGCAGAGGATGGAAGAGGGCGTGGCGCACTCGAAGCCACATCATCCTGTGGAGTTTGTGGGTGGCAAACCTCACTGCCGGCTGCCTGTTGTGAATCCCTTTTTCCATCAGGAAAGATGCCCCGTTTTGTGCGCCGCCGGTTTGGTGCATATCGTGTGCCTCAGGAAGCCATCCCCTGTCTGGGAGAAATGATCGAACAGGAAATCACCCAGGGATTTCCACGCCATCAGGGGAGCCTGGCAGTTATCGATGCGACCCGCACGAAGATGCTCGAAATGATCCGGGCCATGCCTTCCTGAGACAGGATGACCAGAAAACAGTGACTCAATCACTCGGCAGGAAGCTCTTTGGCGCAGGGGGGAATTTACACCCTGTCCCGTTTACTGAACCAGGCCAGCCGTCTGGTTCTGCTGCCAGTCTATGCTTTGCTCGGAAAGGATGGAGTGGGGCTGATCGGGTTGATGTGGTCGGTGGGTTCGTTTCTGGGATTTATCTATGCCCAGGGGCTTCATGGGGCCTGGTTTCGTTTCCGATTCGACCGGAACCATCAGGATTCGATCCGTGAGCTCGAAACCACCGTCATCTGGTACCTGGTGTTCAGTGGTTTGTGCGGGGTTCTGATCCTCTGTTTTCTCGGGCCTTTCATCGCACCCTATGTCACCCCGGATGTGAATTTCTATCCGCTTGGCCTGCTGACAGCCATATCAGCCGCCTTGCTCGTTTTTCCTGGATTATATGAACGAAAACTCCAGGCGGAACTGCGCCCGATTCCTTATGCGATTTTTACAGGAGGGCGGACAGTTCTGACGCTGATCGTCATCCTCATTTTCATTCTTGGATTCAAACGGGGTGCGCCCGGAAAGATCGAGGCGGATACATTTTCGGCAGTTATCCTTGCCGGGATTTCCATTTATCTGATTCGTCCGGGAGGGATGAATTCCTTTTCGAAAACCACACTATACCAATGTCTCTCTTACGGGCTTCCTCTGCTTCCTCACTCCCTGGCCGGCCTGACCAACGAAATGGTGGACCGGATTCTGATCAATAGAATTCTCGGCCTCTCGGCGACTGGTGTATACACCATGGGATATAACCTGGCTTCGGTTTCGGTCATGGTGGCGACCACCCTGAACCAGGCTTACAGCCCTCTCTTCATCCGGACTGTCAGAGACTTTGAAGAGGCATCCCCTGAAAGCAGAACAGCGGCACAGGTTAAAATCTGCCGTGCCGGCCTTCAGATGGTCACTGCAGTGGGATGTATTGCACTTCTCCTCGCAATCGGATCCCGTGAAGCTTTGATGCTCCTGCCAGGCAAAGATTTCGATGAATCCTGGAGGGTGGTGCCTCCGGTGGCTGCCGCAGGTGTCGCGCTTGCAGCCTATTTCGTTTTCTCTCAGTCGATCGTGTACAGCACTGCCCACATCGGCCGGCTGGCGAGAATCAGCATCGCAGCTGCATTGATCAACATCCTGGCCAATCTGATTCTGCTGCCAGCAACCGGCAGTTACCTCGGGGCTGCCTGGGCCACACTCATCTCCAATACCTCGATGATGCTGGGAGCATTATGGCTTGGACAACGATCGTTTCCGGTTCCGCATGAATGGAAAAAATGGCTGCTGTCCACTTTCTGGATCGGAGCCGGGCTGACTGCCCTGTACCAGCTGGACAGCCACCTCGACTCACTCTCGATCCGCCTTGCCTGTAAACTGGCCGCCGGGATGTGTGCCGGGACCGCCTTGCTTGCCAGCACCGGAATCAAAGCTTCACAGATCGGGAGCCTTGGATCTTTTCAGGATATGAAAATGGATAAGATGCCATGATCGGAATCAGACGGACATTCAAAAAAATGCTTCGTTCCTACCGGACCTGGGCGGTGCGGAAAAAAGCGCGTTCCTGCGGAGGCATCCTGCGAGTCGGCGGGCCTGTTGCCCTGAATGACAACACCTTTCTGGGGAACAATGTCAACTTCAACGGGCTTCGCATCGAAGGCCGCGGGAAAGTCACTATTGGCGATAATTTTCATTCAGGTACTGAATGCCTCTTCATTACACAGATCCACAACTATGATACGGGAAAAGCAATTCCCTATGATTCAACATACATTTTGAAGGATATCCATATCGAGGAAAACGTCTGGCTGGGGAGCAGGGTCATCATCCTGGGAGGAGTGAGGATCGGGGAGGGGGCTATCATTCAGGCTGGCTCCTGTGTGGTATCCGACATTCCACGATGTGCGATCGCCGGAGGCCATCCAGCGAAGGTTTTCAAATATCGGGACATCGAGCATTACGAACGCCTTAAGAAAGAAGGGAAATTCCATTGAGGTTGATACTTCGGTTCTGGATTGAGCAGGCGCGGCAGTGCCCTCAGGTCAATCCGGAGGGATGTAAGCAGGGTTTGGCTTCAGCTGTCCGATCCGGATCCTGTCTTCAGGTCTGATTCCCTTTTTTTTGAACCAGCCACGGTTCATTTCGAGTGCGTAGCGTGCTTTTCGCTTCGAGCGGACCGGAGATTCATCCAGCGGAATCATATCTTCGATGTTGGTGATCACACCGCCTTCATCGACATAAGCGATCGATAAGGGAATGAATGTGTTCTGCATCCAGAAGCGCCGGAAATCAGTCTCGGGAAAAGCGAACCACATTCCGGCATCGGCAGGCATTTCCTTGCGGAACATCAACCCGAGCTGTTTGCCATATTCATCACCTGCAACCTCCACCTCGATGGTTGCAGCACCGATTCCTAATGCAATTATCTCGGGCCTTTGGGGATTTTCACCTTTGTAGAAGGCCTGCTCCCATGGGTTGATCGAAGGCTGGGGCTGTGGAGGCTGGGAGTTTCCACACCCCAGATTGAGGCTAGAGAAAGAACACGAGGAATAAGCGGTTCATGAGCTGCAGGAGGATCATAACCCGATCGAAGCGGCCAATGGAATGATCCTGATGCAGTGCATTAAGAAAAGGCCCGGCGCCGCCTCGCCTTGGCGTCACGTTAAACGGACGCACGACGCCGAGCCAAAGTTAGGGGCTGGTCAGTGGAGGATAGATTCCCCCACCGATTACCCAAGCCATTACTGAGCATATCCTGTGCCATTCGATAGCCCTCAGAAAAATGCCGAAAAGCCTCGAAAAACCTCCAACTCCCATAGAAATCGAGAGAAGAATTTGTCAATATCTGTTACGCATTATGCCTATTCGTTACATATCAGGTCGTTAATGAATTCGATCATTTCATATTCTGTCTGAATTCCAGTGAAATCCGAATTTCTACTGACTGGCCGAAAAGGTGCAGATAAACTTCTCAGTCGGGAGAAATCGATGTTCCTTTTGGGAGGCGGATCAGGTGGAGAAGGCATATAAATTCGGGCAGAGAGGCTTGTTGCTGGCTCTTTTGGTGGGGTTTCAGGCAGTTGCGGAAGTGCCGCAAACCTGGGAGCCGATCGGGCCTGGGGGAGGTGGAGCACTCTACCAGCCTTCCTTTGGAACCAGCGATCCTGACCAGCTCTATATCGGCTGCGATATGAGCGAGCTGTTCCGCAGTCAGGATGCAGGAAAAACATGGCAGGTCATGGACTTCAGGCAGATTCAAGGGGGGAGATTCTGCCGGGTTCAATTTACCGAAGATCCCCAGGTCCAATACGCCCTTGACCAAAGCCCGGTCTCCGGAGGAGACGAACGTGTTCCTGTCAAAACCAGCGATGGAGGAGATACCTGGGTCGATCTATCGGCCGATCCGACCGGTGGGGAGGCTTTTCATCTGTTCGCCGATCCACAGAATCACCAGCGGCTGTTGATCAGCAGCTGGTGTGATCTCTGGTATTCATCCGATGGAGGGGAATCTTTCGATCATCGTTACACCCACTCCTGTGATTCAGACGGACTGCATATTGGTGGCGTTTTTTTTCGATCAGAATATGATTTTTATCGGCACCAATGCCGGGCTTCTGATTTCGACCGATAATGGCCAATCTTTCTCAGTGGATGCCACCCCCGGTATTCCATCGGAGAGAAGAATCGCTTCCTTCTGCGCAGCACGGCAGGGAGAAAATCTTCGTTTGTATGCACTGATTGCCGATGGTGCTTATGCCGGGATCGTTCCTGAAGACTTTTTTTTACTCCCATCAGGATGTGTATGTTCTGAACTGGGGTGAATCCGCCTGGCAGCCTCGCAACACAGGGCTTCCCACAACTCTCGGAAATGGACTGGCATTCATTGGATCCGCTCTCAACGATATTGATACCGCTTATGTGGCCGGCCAGCGGGAAGATGAATCCCCGATGATCTACAAGACCACAAATGGTGGAACGAGCTGGCAGAGCGTGCTTCAGGTTCAACAGAACCTGAATATCGAAACCGGGTGGGCGGGCCATCAGGGGATCGCCAGTGGAGCTATGGCGGCGGCACAGTTGGATTCGCAGTTGCACCTTTTGACAAAAACCGAGCCGCCTTCACCGATTATGGCTTCATCCATCTGACGACTGATGGTGGAACCTCCTGGCGGCAGGCTTATCTGAAGCATGAAGATCGCAACCCGGCCGGTTCATCGACTCCCAAAGGAAAAGCTTACCGGAGCAATGGGCTTGAGGACACCTCCTGCTGGTGGCTCCTCTGGTCCACAGTGAGCCATATTTTCGGCTGTTACACGGATATACGCGGTGCGCGCACAACCGATGGTGGAGCCTCCTGGTCGTTCAATTACACAGGCCATTCCGAAAACACGGCCTATCATGGGGTCAGGCAGCCGGTTACTGAGAGGCTCTTTCTGGCGACCTCTTCGGTTCATGATCTATTCCAGAGCACCTACCTGACTGATTCCCGCATCGATGGAGGAACCGGCAGAATTCTCTCTTCCGCCGATCAGGGCCAGACTTGGAATCTGGTCCATGATTTTCAGCACCCGGTCATCTGGCTTTCGCTTGATCCCAATCAACCTTCCCGCATGTATGCCAGTGTGGTCCACAGCCAGCAGGGCGGGATTTACCGCACCGATAACCTCCAGGACCTTTCCTCTTCAACCTGGACACTGCTGAGTAAACCTCCAAGGACCGAAGGGCATCCATTCAACATTCATTGCCTGCAGGATGGAATGCTTGCCTGCACTTACTCGGGGCGCCGGGCAAATAATGCTTTCACAGCCAGCTCGGGAGTTTTCGTAAGTGCCAATGGTGGGCAGACCTGGGAAGACCGAAGTGATCCTGGAATGAGATACTGGACCAAAGATCTGGTGATCGATCCACATGACCCGGCACAGAACACCTGGTATGTGGGTGTCTTCAGTGGCTGGGGTGGCCCTTCCAATGATCTGGGCGGGCTTTACCGCAGCCGGAACCGTGGTGTGTCCTGGTCAAGGATTCTGACCCTCCATCGGGTCACCAGCTGCACAATTCATCCTTTTCATCCCAACGAAATGTATGTCACCTCGGAAACTGAAGGTTTATGGCACACAGACCAGGCCGACGAAGAATCACCCTCTTTTGAGCCGGTTTCAACATACCCTTTTCGGCAGCCGGAAAGGGTTTTCTTCAATCCTTTTGATCCCGATGAGATTTTTGTGACCAGCTTCGGGAATGGGATTCGACGGGGGAAAGTGGACCCTCCCAATGGGATCAGCCATTGGGCAGTCTATTGATACTTCAGTGCGACCTGATGCCTGCGAAAGGTCTCAGACTCGTTTGCGCATCGAGGTGGGAAGTATCCCGAGGACATCACGGTACTTTGCGACAGTCCGGCGTGCGACATTGATTCCCCGAACCTTGAGGAGATCGGATATTTTCTGGTCGGAGAGAGGTTTTTTCGGCTCTTCTCCATCCACCAGCTCCTGGACCATCGCCATGACACTCTTTGCTGAAGCATCTTCACCGGTATCGGAGTCCAGTCCACCCGAGAAAAAGTATTTGAGCTCGAACAGTCCCTGCGGTGTTTCGACATACTTTCCATTTACCACCCGGCAGACAGTGGTCTCATGAACCCCGACAACATCCGCAACATCCCGAAGCCGCATCGGCTTGAGCTGGGTAATTCCATATTCGAGGAAGTCCTTCTGCTGGTTGACGATTTCCTGTGTCACACGATAGAGGGTGTGCTTCCGCTGCTCGATATTTCTTAGAAGGTCAACAGCCGAGTGAAGTTTGCCGCGCAGGAAACGGAATGTTTCACGGTCCAGTTTGTCTTTGTTCTCGATCATCTGGAGATAACGTGGGGAGATTCGCAAAGGCGCCAAACCCTCATCGTTGACCCGGACCTGCCAGTCATCTCCCACCTTTTCAACAAATGCATCCGGGGTGATGTACTCATTTTCGTAATCCTGCAGGCTACGGCCGGGGCGAGGTTCAAGCTTGGCGATTTCATCGGCAAGATCCTGCACTTCGGTCGAAGAAATCTTGAGAGCGCGTGCGATATTCTGGTAACGTTTGCGTTCAAGGTCTCCGAGGTGGTGGCGGATTATTTCGAGGAGATTGGGATTATCCAGCCCGAGAGAGTGGTATTGAATCTCCAGGCACTCGCTCAGGTTCCGTGCGGCAATCCCAGGCGGCTCAAAGTGATGGATCATGCGAAGGACTTTCTCCACAACCTCGACCGGCTGATCGGTCTGTTCAGCGATTTCCTCAAGCTGAACAGGAAGATATCCATCGTTGTCCAGTGAGTTCAGTATCGCCCTGCCGATCTCCTTCTCTGTTTCGGTCTCGGCAATGATATCGAGCTGGCGTTCCAGCTCATCCCGCAGAGAAACTGTATCGGCAATGACCCGGTCATAATCATCATCCTGGTTCGAGTCATAACTCGATACAGAAGTTGCCGGGATATCGCTGCCATCCTCGAAAAATTTTTCCCAGTCTTCATTCAGCTCGATTCGGCCTTCCGATAAATTTTCCCCGGCGGTCCTTTCTTCTGACGACTCCGGGAGTGGCTCCCATTCCGCATTCGAATCCGGTGGGGGGGTGTCGATTGTGTTCTGTTCGGAATTTTCCGAGAGCAGTGACTCTGCATTTTCGAGGTTGTCTGCGGGCGTCAGGTCATCAACAGGAATTTCCTCAAGAAGAGGATTTTCGACCATTTCCTGTTCAACCAGCGCCTCGAGCTCAATAGTTGGCATCTGCAGCATCTTGATGGCCTGCTGCATGCGAGGAGTCATCACCATGCGTTGCACCTGACGTTGCTCCAGGTACATGCGCTGTTCCATAATCACAACCCTTTCGCGACTTAAATGACTTTATTGACATATCGTCGAGATATGCAAACTTTATGCCCACTCTTATTATAAACGTATGAAGGGGGCTGACGTCAAGAAAAATCTGAGATCTGGCAAGAAAAAAAGAAAGGGTACCTTTATATGGATTTTTTTAGAATTTTCTCACTGGCCTGGGTGAGGCATTCCGGACAGAGGTTTTTCAACTTCAGTTCATCCCACCAGTCCAGATCATATTGCAGGGATTTGATGAAGTGATGGCGGGCTTTTTCTGCCTCTCCAAGATGGTGGTACCCGACTCCCGAATGGAAATGGATGGTGCCGGCAGAGCGGGGTTCATTGTACAGGATCGCTTTTTCGAGGTGGTTGATGCCGGATTGGAGCTTGCCATTGCGGATTTCAACCCAACCCAAGGTGTCCAGATTTTCTGCGGAAGGGGAAAGGCTGACCGACATGGAGGCTTCATTGATGGCAAGGGCCAGGTCACCCGCAAGTTCGGCACGGACATAAGCCCGGTGATTGAGAACTATCGACTGATTCTGGTTCACCAGAACCTGATTCCCCTTTTCACTGGATTGGAGGATGTTTGGGATCAGCTGGTCCATATAATGAGAGAGCTGATCTCTCAGATGATTGACCTCTTCGGTTGCACCCATCAGTAAGGCGATGTGGCCCCGATCCCACAGCAGGCGGAGGGGGTCGATGTCATAATTACCAGAAAAAGTTGAATAGCGCCAAGGCAAGATATCTTGGGCCGCATGGCGGTTCAGGCAGAGCGCACGATACCGCCGTGAGATAAGATCCCCAGGGATATTTTGATTTTTGGGGTCGGATCCAATCTTTTTTGAAATTTTTTCCAGCAGATGACTCGATTCTTCAAATCTCTCCTGATAAGCCAGAGAGACCGCCACCCGTTTGGCGAGGAACAGATCATCGGGGTGGTCCTCAACCTGTTGGAGAGCCGCCTCGAAAGCCTCGTTTTTCCCTTCTCGCAGGCCGGGGTCAAGCCTCCAGAGGTGATAATCAGCCGAACTGCCGCTCTGCCATCCCCAGAGGCAATAAATTGCCAGGCAGATGGAAAAAAGAACGGGGGGAGCAACAGACAGGGTGTTGAGGGGAAATCGTGCCGGATTTTCAGGGGCCTCGCCAATCCTCACCTTGCCAGCAGATTTCCGCTGCTGAAAAAGGATGCATGGGATTCCGAAGCATGTTCCAAACAGAAACGAGGCGATGATTGCTTCCTGAGAAGGGCCGATTTCCATGGTGACAGCCGATTCGAAGGTCAGTGGGGTTGTCTGGCGTATCAGAGCTGCCATCCAGGTAAATCCCCAGGAGAGGATCAATGCCATCCAGGTGCCAGGGGGAATCTTCTGCCAGGAATTATCGACAGACTGGCGTTCAAGCAGGTAGCCGCCCATCACAACCCCAGCCGCACAAAAAACCATGCCGATACTCCCGGAAGGAACCACCGCCGCTGTCAGAAAATCGACCACCAGGGTGGTCAGCCCCCCTGCGAGATACAGGGACAGGCTGGCGATTCGGCCCAGGTGGCTTTCCACAAGGCGTGCAAGGGGGAGGAAGGCGATTATTGAAATGAACATCCATCCCAAACCCGGGGGGAGGATGATTCCAATCGGGATGCGCCACCATTCCCCGCTCCAGATCAGCTCGCGAAGAGGATATCCAAACTCGATAAGCCGGTTCACATCAAAAATCCCCATCAGATTGAATGGAAACAGATTCATTTCTTCAGATGGGGGAACCACTGTTTTGCCGATCCAATACAAGCCCAGGGAAATACCCAGCTGGAGGATGATCAGACGAATGGCGATGAAGGGTTCAGTCTGATTGAGGCGTTGAAAAAACGAGGGATCTTTGAGTGGTGTCATCAATAGGTCGGTGGCTGATAGATCTGTTTAAAAATTTACATTGAAATGACGGTTGACCCAAGGGGAGCCGATAACAGGACTGCTTTGACCTTTCCAATCTGCCTTTCAAAAGAAAGTTCCCTGATCTGGCATTCTATTCCCACCAGCGGATTCAATACCGGATGGGCCTTCGGCCAGCAGCTGTTCGAATTCTTCCTCGTTGATAATCGGCACGCCAATGCTTTCCGCTTTGCCAGCTTTCGAGCCGGGTTTGTCACCACAAATCACATAATCGGTATTTTTACTGACAGAACCAGCAACCTTTCCACCACGCGCCAGGATCATGTCCCTGGCTTGATCGCGACTGTAACGGCTCAAAGTCCCTGTCAAGACAAACTGGAGGTCCTGGAGAGTTTGAGGGAGATCCGTGGCGCCTGAGCTGGCCGGAGCTCTTTCGAAATTCAGGCCCAGGCCAGCCAGCTGATTGAGAACATCCGTGTTCCTGTCATCACGGAAAAAGGAAAAGACCGATTCCGCCACCACCGGGCCGATTTCAGGAAACATCTGCAAATCCTCAGTAGACATGGCGCCAAGGTCCCGCAGGTCTTTCACCTGGCCCATGAGAAGCTCAGCGACATGTTCGCCGATGTGGCGGATTCCGAGGCCAAAAAGGAGGCGGTGGGGCGGGTTCCGCTTGCTAGCTTCGATAGCCAAAAGCAGTTTCCGGGATGATTTTTCGACCTTCTTGCCAAACTGAAGGAGCGGCGCGAGTTCCAGCTGGTAAAGGTCCACAAGCCCATGAACCAGGCCGGCCGAAACCAGCTTCTCCACCATGGCTTCTCCAAGGCCTTCAATGTCCATCGCACGCCGTGAAGCAAAATGGACCAGCCTCTCCCGCAACTGAGCCGGGCAATCCAGGTCATTACAGCGGTACAGCACCTCCCCGCTTGGGCGTGTCAATGGGCTTCCACAGGATGGGCAGGTCTCCGGGAAGACATACGGGACCTGGCTTCCATCGCGTTTCTCGACAAGGGCCTGGACCACCTTGGGGATGATTTCGCCTCCCTTTTCAATCAGAACACGATCATTTTCGCGAAGGTCTTTGCGTGCGATTTCATCGGCATTGTGCAGTGTCGCCCGGGTCACTGTGGTTCCGGCGAGCTGGACCGCCTCGAGAATCGCCACCGGAGTCACTGCACCCGTTCGCCCCACCTGGAGCTCGATTTTTTTCAAAGTCGTCTCCGCCTGTTCGGCAGGAAATTTGTAAGCAATCACCCAGCGTGGGCTTCGACTGGTTGCCCCAAGCTCATCCCGAAGGCGAAAATCATCCACCTTGATAACCAATCCATCCGTCTGGTAAGGCAATTCATGGCGCTTTTTGCCCCAGAGTTCGATCCATGGGAGAACTGCATCGATGCCCTGGACTCTGGCCCAGTGCTCGATGACAGGAACTCCCAGATCATGCAGCTGCTGGAGGGCCTGGGAGTGGCAAATCCAGCGGTGACCGGGATCAGTCTCACCAGAGCGAATCTCCCCAAATGAATGAAAGAAGATGGATAAAGGGCGCTGTGCAACTTCACGCGAATCGAGCAATTTCAGGGAGCCCGCTGCAGTGTTGCGCGGATTGGCGAAGGGTTCCTCCCCCGCCAATTCACGCTGGCGATTCATTTCAATGAATGCGGGGGTATCGATATACACCTCGCCACGCAGCTCAACGATTTCAAATCCTGCCTGTGAGAATGGGATTCGCAGCGGCAGGTTGCGGATTGTGCTCATGTTCGCAGTGATGTCATCGCCAGTGATCCCATTGCCGCGTGTCGCTGCGAGGACGAAACGATCCTGTTCATAGCGGACCGAGACCGCCACCCCATCGATCTTCGGTTCAACCACATAATCAAAAGAGTTTCCCGGAAGAAGGCGTTGAAGCCGATTTTCAAATTCACGGACTTCGCCGATGGAATAGGTGTTCCCGATCGACAGCATCGGGATCGAATGGCGCACCTGGACAAATTGATCGAGTGGACGGCCGCCAACCCTCTGGGTGGGGGAATCCGGGGTGATCCATTCCGGGTGGGCAGCTTCAATCGCCTGCAGTTCGGCATACAGGCGGTCATATTCAAAATCGCTGATTTCCGGGCTGGCTTCGTTGTAGTACAGCCGATCATGTTTTACGATCAGGCTGCGCAGTTCCTCAAGACGAGACTGCTCATCCATAAATCTCTCACCTCGCACAGGGGCATCCTGAGGACGATACTCTCGCAGGACAAACAGGGTCAAGTTGAAATGGGATGGATTGGGATATCCGCATTCCTGCCTCCAGAGGATGCGGAGGAACCAGCCTTGATCATGCGTTCATAGTGCCGGCACATCACCATCGGTGATGGAAACAGGGTGTGTCTTCCAGATCTTTTCACAATATTCCTGAATTGAGCGATCTGACGAAAAATAGCCGATTCTTGCCACATTGAGGATTGATTTCCTTGTCCAGGCTTCCTGGTCCCTCCAGAGGGCATTGATGTTTTTCTGGCACTCCACATAGGACTGGAAATCAGCCAGCACCATGAACGGGTCATAATTCAGAAGAGACTCGATCAAAGGGGTGAAAACCCCAGGCTCACCATTCGAAAAGCGATTCGAACTGATGGCTTCAATCACCTCATGAAGGATCTGGTTCTCTTCATAGATGCTGCGAGGATTGTATCCCTGCCTCTGCTGTTCCATGACCTGCCCGGCAGTCAGGCCGAAGAGGAAAAAGTTTTCCTCCCCCACCTTCTCACGAATCTCAATATTGGCGCCATCCAGCGTCCCGATCGTCAAAGCCCCATTGAGCGAGAACTTCATGTTGCCGGTGCCGCTTGCCTCTTTGCCGGCAGTTGAAATCTGCTCAGAAACATCGGCAGCCGGGTAGATCGATTGTGCGTTTTTTACATTGAAATCCGGAAAGAAGACGACACGAATCCGGCATCCGATGTCTGGATCGTTGTTGACAACATCGGCAACCGAGTTGATCAGTTTGATCACCAGCTTAGCCATTCGATAAGCAGGCGCTGCTTTCCCGGCGAAAAGAAATGTTCGCGGGCTTGCATCCATTTTCGGATCGTTTTTCAGTTTGAGGTAAAGGGCGATCACATGGAGGATGTTCAGGTGTTGCCGTTTATATTCATGGATTCGTTTTACCTGGATATCGAAAATCGAATCCGGATCCAGCTCGATGCCGAGACGGCTTTTCACAATGCTGCTGAGGTCTCGTTTGTTTTCAATTTTTACCTGGCGCCACTGCTTCTGTAATTCACGATCATCCACAAAATCTTCGAGCTTCCTCAGGCTGTCCAGATTGTGCTGCCAGTCATCACCAATCCAGTCAGTTATCAGTTGGGATAACCCCGGATTGCAGAGGAGAAGGAATCTTCGAGGGGTAATGCCATTGGTAATGTTGTGAAACCGGTGTGGGAACATGGATACCCAGTCTGACAGGACATTTTCCTTGAGAAGCCGGGTGTGAAGCTCGGCGACTCCATTGATGGCATAAGAACCTGCACAGGCCAGGTTGGCCATACGGACATATCTTTCTCCCTGCTCGTCAATCAACGACATGCGCGACATGGCTTCCGCATTTCCAGGAAAATGCTCATTGACTGTATCGAGCAGGCGGCGATTGATCTCATAGATGATCTCGAGGTGGCGTGGGAGCATCCGACGGAAGAGATCGACTGACCACTTTTCAAGCGCCTCCGGCAACAGGGTGTGATTGGTATATCCCATTGTGTGTGAGGTGATTTCCCAGGCACTGTCCCAATCCAGGTCATGCACATCGATCAGCAGGCGCATCATTTCCGGGACTGCTATGGCGGGATGAGTATCATTCAATTGCACTGCCCAGAGTCTGCTTATTTCAGAAAGGCCTCCACGATAGGTCAGATGGATCCTCAACATATCCTGGAGAGAGCTGGAGACAAAAAAGTACTGCTGCTGCAGGCGCAGGGCTTTTCCCTGCTGTGAGTCATCATTCGGATAAAGAACCTTGCTGATATTTTCCGATTTGATTTTTTCCTGGACTGCCTGGGTGTAGTCGCCGAGGTTGAAAGCGGCAAAATCAAACGATTCCACAGCCTCCGCGCGCCAGAGCCTTAGAATGTTGCATGTCTGCACCTGGAACCCGAGAACCGGTGTGTCATGGGGAACCCCTTTAACAACCTGGCCGGGGATCCAGCGGACCCGGTATTTCCCCTGTTCATCATGGTAAGTTTCGGTGTGCCCGCCATATTTTATTTCGACTGCAAGATCAGGCCTTGAAACCTCCCAGGGATTTCCCCAACGCAGCCATTTGTCAGTGACTTCAACCTGCCATCCATCACGGATTTCCTGGTCGAAGATTCCGAATTCGTATCGTATCCCATATCCGATCGATGGGACCTGCAATGTCGCAAGAGAATCCAGGTAGCAGGCCGCAAGCCGCCCGAGGCCACCATTTCCAAGGCCAGGTTCCTCTTCATGATCCAGAACATCATCCAGATTCACCCCGAGCGGTTCCAGAGCTTTCCTCATGGAATCCATAATTCCCAGGTTGACAAGGTTTGCCCCCAGCTGAGGCCCCATAAGAAACTCCGCTGAAAGATAGCAGACAACCTTCACATCCGGCTGCTGGCGAATGGCATCCAAGGTATACACGCTGCGTTGAAACATCCGGTCTCGAACAGCATACGCGACTGCCAGATAGATGTCGTTCAGTGAGGCTCCTTCGGGGTGCCGACCCTGAAGGTAGAGGAGGTGTTCACAGACTGCGCATCGGAGAGCATCCACACTCAAGCCAGTTCGAACATCATCAAACAGCGGCTGGCGAAAAAGCTCATCCTTTTCGGGATCGATTTGTTTCGGCATGGAATCTGGTGGCCTTTCTATACATTTTGAACAGCAGCCTGCTCAGTAAGCGATGATTGTTCTGCGGCCAGGATTCCCGCTCGCGCAGAAATCATTGGGCAATTACAAAAAGGACCGATAGCCTGGATTCTGAGAATCAGTCTACAATTCCGCCCTGATGGTGTAAATCTTTATTTGTCGCATCCCTGGCTCGATACACATCCCTTGTGGGGAAAATCGAGGCCGATCAAGACTCTCTACCAGGAACAAGTCTCAGTTGATAATTCTACCAGGTGAGGCCTTTCCGGATGGTGGAGAAGATTGTGTTGAAATCAAGCCGATATTCGAGGAACATCATAAACAGTTTGAGTGGGAAGCATGGAGATTCATCGAACCTTTTAAAAAATAATCAAATCTGAACGATGCAATGATGATTATGAAAGGAACATAGAATGAATTGATCCTCAAAAACTGCTGGGAGGGTTGCTCGAAACCGCCACCCGTCAGGGTCTGAAGAGTGGAAAGAAAGTAAAAAAAGGGGTGCTCGGGAATAGGCGGTCTGGGAGGAATTCTGGGCGCAAACAAAGCCGCTATCGGCATGGGATTGCTCGGACTGGCTATCGGCGCCTTCGAACATCTGTCTCAAAATAAGAACCCGGGACAGGCCTCTCCGCTTTTCGGCGGCTCACAGCCACCACCGCCGCCTCCTCCCGGAAATCCCCTGTCCACACCTGCACCAACATCCATGATGCCACCCCCGCCTCCTCCGGATTCGTTGGCTCGGCTATCGAGCGAGCCGGATGAAGGCTCGCTGCTGCTCCTGCGAGCCATGATCGCTGCAGCGAATGCCGATTATTCCATCGATGAATCCGAAAGAAATCAAATCCTCGAAAAGATCGATCAAGCCGGCCTGTCTGAGGAAGAGAAAGCTTTTCTGCTGAAAGAGTTCGACAACCCTCTGGGGATCTCGGAAATCGCGAGCAAAGTCAAAACACCCGAAATGGCTGAGCAGGTATATGCAGTTTCACTTATAGCCACAGGCGCCGATACCGATGTGGAAAAAAACTATTTGAAGAATCTTTCCCGGCGGCTCAATCTTTCCGATGAAAGCATTGGCAAATGGCATGAACAGTTCCAGATAAATGTCATCTAAAGGGCCTTTGGGTTTCCTTTTAAATCAAACACTCTCAAGGAAAAAAAGCGATGAACTGGCACTTGAGTTACAATGGCCAACAACAAGGCCCTCTGGACCTTCAAAGGGCGCGCCAGATGGCGGCCGCCAATCCGCATGGTTATGCCTGGACAGATGGCTTTCCGACCTGGAAGCCGATCAGCGAAGTGCCTGAGCTCCAGCCTCAGGCGCTCGCTGTAGCACCCCCGCCAGCCCCATTCCGAACTGCCGATGCAATCGATTACAAAATCATCGGTTCGGAGATGCAGTTTGTCGAAATTGAACTCGATCCAGGCGAGAGCACCATCGCTGAAGCCGGGGCGATGATGTACAAAGACGCATCCATTCAGATGGAGAGCATCTTTGGTGATGGCAGCAGCAGTGGCGGAAGCTTCATGGACAAGCTGTTGAGCGCAGGAAAACGCCTGCTCACATCCGAAAGCCTGTTCATAACTGTATTCACGCAGACCGGGGCAGGAAAAGGGAAAGTCGCCTTCGCAGCTCCTTATCCGGGAAATATCATTCCCCTCAGCCTTTCCTCGGTGAATGGCAAGCTGATTTGCCAGAAGGACAGTTTCCTGTGTGCGGCCAAAGGAGTTTCAGTCGGGATCGAGCTGCAACGGAGGATTCTGACCGGTCTGTTTGGAGGCGAAGGGTTCATCATGCAGAAACTGGAAGGCGATGGCATGGTTTTCATGCATGCTGGTGGAACTGTCGTGGAAAGGCAGCTTTCCGCTGGAGAGGTGCTGCATATCGATACGGGCTGTGTGGTCGCCTATGAAGGGCATATCGAAATGGAGATTCAACAGGCAGGCAACATCAAAACCATGCTGTTTGGAGGTGAGGGCCTGTTCTTCGCGATCCTGCGCGGCCCTGGAAGGGTCTGGCTGCAATCCCTGCCATTCTCGAGACTGGCAGGTCGAATGCTGATGGCAGCGCGTGGCGGCAAAGAGGAAGGCTCTGTCCTCGGCCCGCTTGGTGGATTGATCGATGGTGACAATCGGATGTAGATCCGAGCGGCATGATCAATTCCCGGCGGAGGACGGAGATGGTGGACAACGGAAAGCAGGATCGGTTAGATTCCGCTTTATCTGTCTCCGGGGCCTCGATTACTATCACCGATAACTCAGAAAGGTTCCTTTCCGATGAAAAGACACTTTACCTCAGCTGTCGACCAGAAACCGGCTCTGCTCGGAGGACCAGCACTCCGCGATACCCCTTTTTCCACATGGCCCATCCCCAAGCCATGGATGATGGAAAGCCTGAAGAAGGTCTGGGAATCCACTGAATGGGGAGTGGGCGCTCCGGTAATCGACGAATTTGAACAATGCTGGGCCGAATATATCGGTGTCCCGTATGCCGGGAGCTGTGTCAATGGAACCGAAGCCATCACTGTTGCCCTGAGAGCCACAGGAGTGCAGCAGGGGGATGAGGTGATTACTTCCCCCTATACATTTATCGGGACAATCACCCCGATCATGACACTTGGGGCGATCCCACGCTTTGTTGACATTTCACCGGACAATTATCTGATCGATACCGGCAGAATCGAAGAAGCGATCAATGAACATACCCGTGCGATCATCCCTGTGCACCTTGCGGGTTGCCCTGTGGATATGGAGAAGGTCTGTGCGATTGCAGAGAAGCACAATCTGGCAGTGATCGAGGATTGCGCTCAGGCCCATGGAGCGGAATGGAAGGGACGCAAAGCAGGAGCCTGGGGGCATACGGGAACTTTCAGTTTTCAAACAAGCAAGAATATGAGTTCGGGCGAGGGTGGTGCAGTCACGACCCGGGAGCCCGGGCTGGCGGATGGGATCTTCGCTGCGAAAAACTGTGGCCGCCTGCGTGGCGGTGTGTGGTATGGGCATGAGCACTTTGGCACCAACCTGCGTTTGTCCGCCTGGCAGGCAGCTCTGTTGCTCGGGCAGATCGGTGATCTCGAAGCGGAAAACAACAAGCGCCATGAAAACGCCATCTATCTGGATTCGCTCCTGGATTCTGTGGAGGGAGTCGATGCTGTTGCGGTGAACCCGGAGGGAGTGACTCACCATGCCCACCACCTGGTGTTGTTTCATTATGAGTCCGAAAAATTCGACGGCCTGGATCGAAATGAATTCTGCAAAGCATGCCGTGCAGAAGGAATTCCTGTCGGAGAAGGCTATGTCCCCATATACCGTCAAGGGAGTGTCAGCGAATTCTCAAACTGGAACTACATAAAACCTGTTCTCGAGCAGCGTGGGATCGATTACTCGAAAGAAATGTGCCCTGTCGCTGAAAGGATCTCCGGCAGTGAGGGATTCTGGATCCACATGGGTGTGTTGCTGGGATCCAAAAGCGATATGGAGGCCATTGCGGAGGGATTTGAAAAGATCCGCCGCAATGCCTCTCTCCTGAAAAATCAGTAAACTCATAAACACTCTGAGACAAAGGGGATGGCAGTGTTCAATCGACGAACCTCATGCCATCCCCTTAATTCCAAGTTTTCTGTGGGAATACGGGCGGGCTAATCCAGATATTCTTTCAGCTTGCGGCTGCGGGTGGGGTGCCGCAATTTCCTGAGCGCCTTGGTTTCAATCTGCCTGACTCGTTCACGAGTGACGCCAAACTTGTTCCCGACCTCTTCGAGGGTGCGTGGATAACCATCACCGATTCCAAACCTGAGACGGATAACGGTTTCTTCACGTTCAGTCAAAGTGGAGAGGATATCTTCAAGCTGCGCCTGCATGATGTTGTCGGTAGTTGCATTGGGTGGAGAAACAACACGTGTATCCGGCAGGAAATCCCCGAAGCTGGTGTCGCCTTCATCACCGATTGGCGTTTCCAGGGCAACAGGCTGCTGGGATATTTTGAAAACCGAGCGCACTTTTTCTGAGGGCATATCCATCCGCTCGGCAATCTCTTCCGGGGTGGGTTCTCTGCCCAGTTCCTGAACTAGACGGCGGCTCACACGGGTCATTTTGTTGATGGTTTCAATCATGTGAACTGGAATGCGGATGGTCCGTGCCTGATCGGCGATGGCACGTGTCACTGCCTGGCGGATCCACCAGGTGGCATAGGTCGAGAATTTATAGCCGCGGCGATATTCAAATTTATCGACAGCACGCATCAGCCCGATATTGCCTTCCTGGATGAGATCCAGGAATTGAAGCCCACGGTTGGTGTAGTTTTTGGCGATGCTGACCACCAGCCGCAGGTTGGCCTCGACCACTTCGTTCTTGGCGGAACGGGCCACCTCTTCTCCAAGCCCGATTTCACTGGCAACTCTCAGGAGATCTTCATACCCCATGCCAGTGATTTCTTCACACTCATGAATTCCACGCTGGTATTCCTTGATCCTTTCGGTCTCACGAAAAAGCTGGGAGCGATCCTTTTGAGCCTCTCTTCCAGCTGCGATTTTCTGCCGCCTTCCCGTGAAAGCAATTCGACTTCTTTGACAAGCTTCACATGGTTCAAGCCATAAGGTTTCAACCTTCGATCGAATGCATCGAGTTCACGGTTGAGGCTTGTCGCACGGTTGTACTGGTGGCGGATTTCATCGGCAATCCGGCCCAGAAGTTCATGGTCGAAGCGCATCTGGACCAGAATCTGGCCTGCGCGGCCTTCCTCTTTGCGGACATTCTTGACGATATTATTCCGTTCCACGACCGATAACTTCGACTGGCTCGCTTTCCGTGTCTGGTCGCGGATTTTGTCTGCGGCGCTGCGCAGCTGCTTCAGCTTGACCTTGAGGTCATCGAGGCAGACTTTCTTATCGAGATCCACTTCATCGCCGTGAGTCACATAGTTCTGCAGAACATCCTCGAATTTGAATTTCGGGAGTGTTTCCTGTTCTTCGACTCCCTCCTCGACACCTTCCTCATCGGCAGGGTCGGCGGTTCGCGCGCCATCCCCCGGGAGGGGTTCCGGCTCATTGGCCTGCAGCAGGCTGTTCTCAAGGCCCTGAATGATTTCATTCAACCGGTCGATCGTAATTTTTGACCAGGCGATAGCACGGCAGACTTTGAAGCGTCCATCCTCAATCTTCTTGGCGAGAGTGACTTCTTCATCACGGTTCAGGAGCTGAACCCTCCCCATTTCCCTCAGATACAGGCGCACCGGGTCATCCACACGGGTCCTTTCGGTAATGGTGCGTGGGACCAGGGCATCCCGTTCCGCACTGACCTGGCGTGCAGAGGCTTTTGCGCGTTTTTCGTCCGTGTATGTTTCCTGGATGGAGATCCTTCTGTCTTCGAGGAATTTATGAATGCGATCCAATTCTTCGACAGTCACCATTTCTTCGGTCAGGACCCGGTTGACATCATCGTAAGTCAAAAAGCCCTGATGCTTGTGAATCTCGAGCAGCTTTTCGAGTTCGGGGGTAGCAGCCACCTGATTCTGGCGAGACTTTGCGGGAACACGCACAGCGGCAGCTTTGGCAACCACTTTGTTTGATTTTTTCTCCGCCACAGGTTGCTTCGAGGGTGCTTGGGGGGTTGGCTCCTTCTTTTTCTTCGCTGTCACAGCAGGTGCATGGATGGGCTTCTTTGCCTGCCCATCACTCCTGGTTTTCGGCTTCGACTTCTGTGGAGCTGAAACAGCAGGAGGCGGAGCCTTCTTATCTTTTTTCTTCTCAACTGGAGTCTCTCTGGCTGTCTTGTTTTTTAGAACAGCCTTTTTCTTTGGAGTTGGCTCCGATTTCAGGGTTGCACCCTTCTGCCCTTTTTTCGCTGCTGTGGTCTTCTTTGAAGAAACCTTCCCACTTGCCATATTATTTCACCTGACCTCCTTGCCCTTGGAAAGGATGATATCCCTCTCCTTGACGAGTTCATCGACTTTCATTGCAATCTGTTGAAGCTGATCCCACCGGTGTTCCGCTTGTGCCGCCAGGAGCGCCTTACGGTACTGGTCCACCATGCGGTCCATATAACTTCTGACAATCACATCCGTATAATCTTCCAGAGTCCTGAGGGGATCTTCCGGAATCCGTTCCTCCCTCAGTATGGCCTCAACTTCCCACAAAATGGAATCTTCATCACCTTGTTCAAGCATATTTCGTGCACTGGACACGCCCCCATCCAGATAGGCACTCAAAAAAAGCACTAAATCATCTTTTTCGGTCTGTTCTTTCAATACATTTAATGCTTTTTCGAGGCAAGCCCGCGAAGTGGGATGTGTATTCAGCTTATCACCGATCAATTCTTCGATTTTGCTTTCATCCTTGAGCAGGAGGATCTGCAGGCCTTTGCGCGCCTCTTCCTCGGGAGTGACGATCGGATTGTTCTGGATATGCTGTGGAGAGCCATTCGGAGAGCTGGCAGGCACCCTGGAATGTCCATCCCGGGTCCTTTTCTGATTCCAATCATACCTGATATTGGTTAAGGGAATGTGGATCCGGTCAGCCAGCTCTTTCAGGCGAAGATCGAGGAGAGTATTCGATTTCATTCCTTTAAGAGCATCGAAAACCCGGTCGACCGCCTTCCGGATCTGCTCGGGTGAATCGAGTCCGGTTTCTTCAAGGATTTGGTCAAGCAGATAATTAAAAGCGGGCACAGCACCTTCGAGGAGTTGAGTCATTGCTTCTGAGGGGTTGCTCAGAAGGAAATCATCCGGATCGACACCGGAAGGAAGGTGGGCGACTCGTGTGCGTGCCTCCAGATCCCAGGCCAGCTGAACTGTTCGCAGGGCAGCCATTCGGCCAGCACGATCTCCATCGAAAAGAAGAATAATGTCATCACACTGGCGTTCCAGGATCATCAGGTGGTCGGGAGTGAGTGCGGTGCCCATGGGTGCGATCGTGTTGGCAAAGCCGCACGAATGCATTCGGATGACATCAAAATATCCCTCGACCACAATGGCTGTGCGTGTCTCTCGAATCGATTCACGGGATTGATGGAGGCCATAGAGGATTCGGCTTTTTTTGAACAGATCCGATTCCGGTGTATTCAGGTACTTGGCTTGTGAGTCCCCGGAAAGGTCCCTGCCAGCGAAAGCGATGATTTCGCCCGAGGCGGTCTGAATCGGAAAGGTCAGGCGGTTTCGAAAAAAGTCCCAGTGCCCTTCCCCATTTTCACGCTTTTTTATCACCCCCAGGCTCAGCCCAAGATCGACATTATCGAGGTTCTTGCCTAACGCCTGGACCAATCCATCCCAGGCATTCATGGCATAACCCAAGCCGAAATGGTCAATCCAGTGTTTATCCACCTGCCTCTTATCGAGGTATTCGCGGGCTTCCTGGCCGCGAGCTGCATGGCGAAGATTCGACCTGAAATGCGCCTGGCACTGGCTGAGGAAATCGAACCGGCTCCGCTTTTTTGACAGCGAAACCCCACGAATGTTCCGGGGAACTTCCATTCCGGCTCGGTTGGCAAGCTGTTCGAGGGCCTCCTGAAACGACAGCCCATCACGATCAACCAGGAAAGTGAGGGCATCCCCCCCTTTTTTACAGCCGAAGCAATGAAAAAAACCAGACTTGGTACCTTCCGGAGGGTAAACATGAAATGAGGGCGTTTTCTCAGCGTGGAAAGGACATAATCCTTTGTAGCTCCGCCCGCTGCGAGTCAGTTTGATCGTGGTTCCGATCAAGCCGACCAGATCAACTCGCAGGAGTATTTCCTCAATTTCCGGGTTTCTGGCCATGTGTGTTGAAAAATCGATTCCTTTGCCCAAATGAAACGGATACCCAAAATCTATTCCGCCCGGAAAACCCGAGCACAATTATCCCTTTCATATCGGGTGGATATTCTCTGCAATTGGTAAATTGAGCTGCGAGCCTCAGTCAAAAGCTGTTCTTATCGAGCCAGCTACATTATATCAAAAAATTCAATCCGCAAAATTTGATCTTATCAAACCCG
>LMZT01000092.1 GCA_001567115.1 Candidatus Hinthialibacteria bacterium OLB16
GTGGAAAACCCGAAGCCCTCGAGGCCATGAGCAAGCGCCAGCGGGATGTGGAGACCCTCTACCGGACCTCCGATTTCCGCAAGGCGCGCGACCTGCTCGACAATTACAAAGTCTCTCATGTGTTTTTCGGAACAGTCGAAAAAATGAAATATGGTTCGGCGGCAGAAAAAAAGTTCAAAAAATATATGAAAGAGCTGCGCTCCTTCGGCGGCACAACGATTTATGCCGGGTATCAGGACATCCCAATCACCGAGGAGGAGCTGCTTCCGGAGGAGATTCCGCCTCGCTCCCTTGCGAATGTGCGACCAATTCAGGATCCCAGCCACCCGCTCGATCAGCCGAGAGGCGTTACAGTGGGGGCCGATGGGACCCTGTATGTGTGCAACAGCAAGAAAGGCACAGTCGATCTCTACTCCCTGGAGGGCGGTTACCTGCGATCGATCGGGTCTCCGGGAACCACACCCGGGAGCGGAGAGCTCAATCCGGAATATTCGGGACCAGGCGGAGTGGCTGTGGATGCGGATGGGACCGTGTCTGTGGCTGACACCTGGAACCACAGAATCGCATTTTTCGGCCCCGATGGAACATACATGCGCGAGATCAAGGGAGATTTCTGGGGGCCGCGGAACCTCGCTTTCTATGACAGCAATCTGGTTGTCGCAGACACCGGAAAACACCGACTGGCAGTCTTCAACCGGCAGGGAGCAATGGTTCGTTCGGTTGGGGATAAAGGGGAATTGACCGGCCAGTTTATCGAGCCGGTCGGCCTGGCTGTGATCGGAGACCGCCTGTATGTCGCCGATGTCGGGAACCAGCGTGTTCAGGTGTTCGACCGGAATTATGCCCCGGTGCTGGAGTTCGGGGTCCTCGGATGGGAGGACCAGGTGGGCACAGAACCCTACATGACCAGTGATGATCAGCAGACTCTGTGGCTGACCGACTCCGGGAAGAACCGTCTGCAAAGGTACTCGGCCGAAGGCCGCCTTCTCGGGATTTATGGCCCGGGGGCTTCCCCCACCGGGCCACTGAGCACACCGAAAGGGATTGCGCACTTCCAGGGGAATCTGATCCTGGGTGATTTCGGAAAGAACCGGCTGCTGGTGTGGAAAATCGAATGAGGCTGGATACAGCCGTGTGAATAACAGCCGGGCTTCTTAAAAGCGCCTGAGGGCCTCCGGAAAGGTGCGCTTCTGATGTTGCATCGGCAGCCCATCCCAGAGGGTCGCAGGAGGAACGATTGTCAGAATATTGTTGGCGCGTGTGGTTTCATCCACAATCCCATCGGGATCGATTTCCAGCTCGATCCGCCTGACACCCGGCACCAGCAGAACCGGAACTGCTTTGGATTGAGGGGTGGGCAACCGGCAGCAGCGGGGCAATGCGTGGAGCATCGGTCTCGAAAAACTTGCCGGATTCATCCTCACCCCAGTAGCGGTAAAGCAGGGAGCATGTGACCGAACGGGTTTCACCGAAGTTGCACAGCGGGACCTCGAGGATGGCGGCACGGTCCACGGGGGCCAGAAGCGCACGGAAGGCCGCCAGGCTGCCCAGCTCGGCATGGGTCGGATCGGCCACCCAGCTGGCTGGCACGGGCCGGATCCGCGAAAAATCGACATGCGCTTCGGTTGTCTCCCGGATCAGCCCCCAGCCCAGATCGGCTTTTTCGAGAATGCGGATTGACTTGTGAGCTGCATTATCGTTTTCATCGGTCTCCGCAATGGTTTTCTCAGGGTCGGCCTTAACCACAATTTCCTTCAATCCGGTTCCTTCCCAGAGATCCCAGCGCAGACGGACCCGTTTTTCTTCCCCTGGTGAAAGGCGCTCGATCCGCGCCCCAGGGTAGTTGGCAAAGTTCGGAAGTGGTTTGTCATCATTGGAAAAAGCGGCAACCCGGACATCCCTGGCGGTCGCGGTTCCGCTGTTCACCACCGAAGCCTGAATGAAGATGGTTTCCCCACTGCGGGGTGAATCCTTTTCAAAATGGATGCGATCTTCGCTGACCACGAGGTTCGGAAGCCCGCTGGGCTGTGGATCATTCCAGCCCGGGCGAGGAATATCCTCCAGGTCGATCCCCAGCCATCCGGCCTGCATCCCCGATGGGGCGCTGGCGGATTCGATGAACGCACCCAGAAGGAGTTTTTTCAGGTCGCGGGCCTCAGGCAGGGTGACTTCATAGACTCCCGCAGAGATCTGTTCCGGCTGATTCCAGGAGAAATCCTCACGCATGTCATCGCCCACCTGCCAGCAGGCTTTCACCCGCATCTGCCTGAAATCTTCAGGCAGGCTGAAACGGACTGCCAGGGAACCATCCAGGTTCCATTTCAGTCCCTGTGGAAGGAGAAGCATAGATGGCAAGGACTGGACTTCCTCGAGCGGATCCCCAAACAGGTTGAACATTTCGACCGCCTGGTTGGGCATCCCCGCCAGCAGGCACTGGATCTTGCCTCCCCACAGGATCGCTCCAAACTCACCGATTCCTGCGCGGACATGGAGATCCAGGCAGCTTTTGAGAAGTGCCAGGTGGTCACTCGGAAGCCCACGGCCCGAGGAGGTGACCAGTCCCAGGCAGCCTCCATGCGGAGAGAAGAGCAGCTCCTCCGCCAGCCCCACACTCCATTTCGGGATTTCCACAAAATCAAACCTCCCGACATCACAGGTCATCATGAAGGCCAGAGGGCAGCAGTCCTGGTTAGTCAGGCTCGGAATGTCACTGAACTTGCTGCCTCCTCCAAAGAGAATCCGTTCATGGCCCAGCACATTGAGTCCGCTGTGGCCGAAATAAATGAACAGCGAAGCCCCCTGCGAAAGGGAGTCACGGACCGCCTGGTTGCACTCCGGGCTGATTTTCCCGTAATCCAATGGAGCGCTGGCTTTTCGAGCTTCCTCGCGGATGCGTGAGAGATGAATGCCATAGTAAAAATTATCGACAAAGGGGTAATCACGAACCCGGATATGATCCAGCCGGCGGGATAAAGGGAGGGACTGATGGAAGGTATCTGTGCTGTGCTTCTCGAAGGGGGGGTTGTCATCGGTCACCCACACGATCCGCGTGGGGATCTGCCGGCTGTGCGGACTCACCTGCCTTTTCCGCTTGGAAAGATAATCCTCCAGGTGCCGGACAGTCTGGCAGGGAATTCTTCCTAAGAACCAGTTCCCGATACGGTCATTGGGGGCCCCCTCGATGAACCACAGGTCATTCGGGAAATCGGGATGGATGTCTGTGTGGAGGGAGGGAGTCCAGCTGGGGACCTTGCCATTCAAAGCAAACCGATCCCAGTAATCCCAGGTGGAATCACCCGCCAGCAGCACAGAAAAAGGCTGCGGATCGGCCCAGTTCTTTTCGACCCATCCCAGAAAATTCCGAAGTCCAAAGGGTGAAAATTGTCCTCCCGAAAACAGATCGAAGATCTGCTCGAGGTCTATCCAGGCAGACTTGAAGCCCCTTTGGTTATCCAGCTCGATCAACTGGCCCAACTGCTCTTTGAATACCGCAGGTGAAATGACCAGCTGGTCTGCCTGAGGATGCTGAGCCAGCCACTGGGGGGGATGGTACAGACTGATATTGTCGACCGGCTGGAATTCACCAGCCAGGTGCAGTTCCCGGATGGGATGCAGGCTGACAACCTGAAGAAAAGAACCCTCCCTTTGAGGCTCCAGCCGCAGCCATTCACCATCGTATTGCAGTGCAAAGACCATCGGAGGGGAGAGCTCCGGGGGAGCCTGGATCCGGAAGACACCAGGTACCGGACCCGGCCAGGAATATGCACAATTGGTGCCCTGCCAGATCAGCGGCTGGCTCATGGACAGTTCGAGCGAATCCAGATAGAGCGGATTTCTGGGCTTGTCGGCAGGCTGGTATTTGATTGCCAGGGGGGAACTGGTTTTTCCTGCCTCGAGGGTGAATTGCAGTCGAATACCGATTTCATCTTTGCCGGAGGATTGAACATAATCGCAGGTCGAATCCCCTGCCATGATGGCGCATTCATCCTGTTTCAGGCTGTCTTCCTGTGAATAGCCTTCCTTCAGGCTGGAGCCGAACAGCAGGTTGAAGGAACCCTGAACAGGCTGGGAGCTGGCCGCCCACAGTGGAGGAAGGGGAATGTGAATCTCGTTGCCCCGATCGTTTTCAAAAGCCTGATCCACCCAGAAACGTGCCTGCTGAAGGGTGCGTTCGCCCCCCTCCGCAAACACCCGATCCTCCCCGATTCGGAGGTGAATCACCCCGGTGGCATGGACCGGAAGCCCTGTGGCAGGTTCTGGAGGCGTGTCTGGAGACTGTGTGGCCAGGCCACCCGATGACAGCCAGAAGCACTCTTTCGGATCGGTCGGAGAAACCGTCGCCGGAGCATAAAAGATGATTTCATCACCAGGCTCGAGAGGGCCTGCCGCATGATCCTCTTTATTTTTCCTCTGCAGGAACAAGGTCGATTTCAGGTCATGGGGATTGATACCGGTTTCCTGGCCCGCATCCAGGTTCGTTCCGGTTTCGAGTGAAAACAGTGGGGCGCGGCGGGTGAAAGTGAGCGCTTCGAAGGGAATGCCTTTCCCGAGTTTTTCTATCACCTGCTCGGCGGGAATACTGTGCCAGCCTTCGCGGGAAGTGCGAATTTTCAGGGCAGGATGAAACCAGGCCGGGGGAATGGGCGGTTGTCCAGTGGAAGCGCGAGGATGCAGGCAGCATGGCAGATCCTCCGCATTGACAACAAACGGAGACAGGGTCTTTATCAGGAGCGGGTTCACAGGCCGAACTGTTGCAAATGGAGAAGCACAGAACAGATGGATGGTGGCTGTTTCAATCAGCGCAGAATCGACCCCGGGAATCCCACTGAGGGTGGTGACCGGGCGAAACTCCACCTGGATCAGCCTTGCGCCCCGATACTCACCGATCGATTCGGCATTGAGCCGGTCATTGAATGATATTGTTTCCGGTGGGGTGGCATTCAGGACACGCTGGCCGCCCTTCAGCAAAACAGGCGCGGAGCCTTCACAGGTGACCGACTTGATTCCACCCGGTGGCGCAACCACAACACATCGGAACCTTTCTCCATTGCCAGGGAGCTCGCCTTCACGCGATTTGCATCTGAAGGCCAGATGGATCGAATCAGATTCACTGGAAATCAGGCTGAAACAGTCAGAGACAAAAGGTGAGGATGGCTTGAGGACAGCCTCTTCGGGAACAGCAGACCATTGCCCCAGCTCAGCCGGACTGTGTGACGGCTGAGTCGCCCCCAGGCCAGCCGACAGAAGGTTCGCCAGAAAAAGCAGCGGGAGGACAGAAAAATGAAATTTAATCATGCCCATCCTTCCCGGGAAAAGGCGGTCCTGAAACTGTCATGCGCCCCCTGGCCGGCAGAAACTCAGCGCGCCAGATAAACATGCACTCCCAACGGCTCGAATGAATCTTCAATCCATCCCTCGGAATTCAGGGTTGCGGTGCGATTTTCCCCCAGGACTTCAAAAATGCGCGCCTTTGAATCGGCTGCGGCGATGCGTGCTTTCGCCGCCTCATTGCGTGTGGCATTCAGGGAAATCACCAGGATGCTGCCATCGGGCGCCTGCTTGCGGACCGCACGGACCCTTCCTCCTTCGCTGATCACTTCCGGCTTCTGCCCTAAGCCCTCCGCCAGGATATGGGGTTCGATCCGGTGAACCTCGGCGATGAACTGCTTCTGGGCTTCCCACAGCGCTGGATCATCGGTCGGCAGGTGGTAATCCCCCCAGCGATGCGCATACCACAGCAGCCCCTTCACACCTTCCAGCAGGGCCAGGTAGGACATGAAGCGGTGTTCCTGAGGAGTGGGGGCGCGATCGCTTGGCCAGCGGAAGGTTTGGCCGCAGTGCCAGACCGGACGATCCTTCCCGGTGATTCGATAAGCCTTGGCGATATTTGCGCCGACATCCTGAATGGTGCCATTGGAGATGGGATAGGTGTCCACAGCAAGGACATCACAGCAGCGCCCGAAGGTTTCATATCCGCGGGGATCGGTGATGACCAGGTAAGCCGGGTGGGATGGATCGAGGCGGTGAACCAGCTGATAAGCCCTGTAAATGCCCATCAGGTCCAGCTTGTTATACTCCGGTTCGTCCGCCAGCATCCAGCACAGCACCGCGGGATGGTTCTTGCAGGCCTCGATGGTTTCTCCCAGTTCTTTCAAATAGGCCTCATCATCGCCATGGAAAGGAACAGCCGCCATCAGGCCCGCTTCCGCCACCTTATCCAGGGCATCGGGGCCAGCAGTCACAAAGTTGAAGCCAATCTCTTTGAGCAGGGCATAATCCTCGGGCCGTGCGCCATAACAGCCGATGGGGAGGAATGGTTTGCCATCACGCCGCATGGCGAGATCCTGGCCCAGCATCTCGGGAAGGGCCTCTCGAGGAATATTCCCTTTCAGATAGGATTTCTCGGAGGTAATCATGCGGCCATCTTTCAGAGGAAACGAAGCCTTGACGATTAACAGGCCGTCATCGAACCCTGAAAGAGGGAATTTCTGCTCGATTCCCGGAGGGCCTGACAGTGAGGCCAGCAGCTCGCCTCCCTTGTTGTAGATGTCGATCCGGCCTCGTGCGCCGGGATTCAATGTCACTATTTTGTATGGGGCACCGAAGGTCACCACAAGATCATCATCGAGCGAGACCACAGTGAGTTTCTTATGAGTTTCGATATTGGCTTCGATGTCCCGGAGTGTCTGGTGGTAATCCAGCAGACGTGCCGAAAAGCCCCAGTCACCGGTTCCCTCCTCCACTTTGATCAGGAGCCGGTTGATGCCTTTCCTGAGCTGGATGGGGATATAATCCGTATCCTTTCCCAGCCACCTTCCGGTCAGGAAGTCATGCACCATCTCTCCATTCACAAAAACGCGAACTCCATCATTGCTCCCGAGTGAAAGGATCGCCGGTGTGTCCGAGGCAGAGTCGATGTGGCAAAAAGCATACGCCACCACCAGATCATTCGGCTTGAACAGATTCTCGAAAGAAATCAGTTCCTCTTTGGACTGGATGCGGTCCCAGTGGAACATGCGATTGGATTCTTCTTCGCGGAATGAGTCGCCCTCTTTGGGATCGGCTGCGGCTTCCCCTCCTGCCGGCAACAGGAGGTCATTAAAATATCCGGAACAGCGACGGTCATGCTTGAAATCGATCGGATTGGCATCCGGGGCATTCGGGAAGGGACCGCACACCAGCCAGTCGCGGATAAAATCGGATTTTCCCGGAAACGGTACTGTGGGTGTTTGACCGAACACCACCAACGGCGCAAAGAGAATGGAAAAAATCAAGACCAACCGGAAAGCATTCATCAGGATCACCTCATCAAGGGGGTTTCAATCGCACTCAAGGGTTCCTATCGTTTCACAAAATGTCGGTCATCGTCCAGAATGCATGGAAAAGTGAACAATCGGAATCATTCACGATCCGGACAGTGAGCATAAAAGCGGATCCTGAGGAGGAAGAAACCAAGTGTCTGTCAAAGTAATTGGAATCATAACCAGCCTCCTGGTGGCGTTGCCCACCTGGGCGGCTTATGAGAAAGATGCCTGGGTCACATCCCAGGCCTACCCTGATTTTCATGTGGTCGTTTCAGCCAGCGCTTCTGTCAGCGAAAAATTTGCTGCATCCGAATTCTGCAATTACTGGAAGAAAACGACCGGCCATGAAATCCAATCCTCGACCCAGGCCATGGAAAAAAAAGTGAATGTCTGGATCGGCAAGGAGGGAATCCCGCCTTACCTGCTGGATGGAATCCTGATCGATGATTTCGGGGATGAGGATTTTATGATCCGCAGCCGGAATCGTGGGGATACCCGTAAGATCCAATCGGACCACCTCTTCATCCTGGGAGGGCGGAAGCGTGGAACGCTGTATGGGGTGTATGAGTTTTTCGAAAAAGTCATGGGGGTTCGCTGGCTGACCCCTGAGTTTACCTGGATTCCACCCGCGGCGCCGGACTTTATTCAAGTCCAGGATTTCGCTTACTCCCCCCCCTTTGAATACCGTGAGACCAATTACCGCGCCTTTGTGCAGAATCCATATTTCGCACTGGTTCATCGTTTGAATGGCCATCACCTGGATATTCCCGAGGAATGGGGTGGCCATATCGCATACACCAAGGCGGGTTATGCGCACACATTCCATAACCTTGTTTCTCCAGTGGAATATGGCCAGTCCCACCCGGATTATTTCTCGGAGATCAAGGGGGAACGCCACATCTCGCCCCACTCCACCCAGCTCGATCTGACCCACCCGGATGTTTTCAAACTGGTGGTGGAAAAGACAGAGAACATTCTGGAGAATGCTGCTCCCAATGAAAAAATCTCCAGCATCTCACAGATGGATTGGCCCTATTGGTGTGAATCCTGGCCGATGCGCACGATCGATGAGCTCGAGGGAGCGCATTCCGGCAGCCTGATCCGGTTCATCAACGAAGTTGCGGATGCTGTTGCAGTCCGTTTTCCGGATATTTTCATCGACACCTTCGCTTATACCTTCACCCGGAAACCTCCCCGGTTTGCACGTCCACGAAACAATGTCATTGTGCGCCTGTGTTCGATCGAGTGTGATTTCGCCAGGCCGCTCTCGGATTCGAAAAGCCGCCTGAACCGTGCCTTTCGAAAAGACCTGCAGGGGTGGGCACGCATCACGAAGAACCTGTATGTGTGGGATTACACACAAAACTGGTATTGTTTTCAGGGGCCGCATCCCAACTTCCATGTCATCCAGCCGAATTTGAAATTCCTGTCCGATAATGGGGTCAAAGGTGTTTTCGAGCAGGCCAGCCCGGTTTCCCCGCACAGTGATTTCGAATACCTCAAGGGATACCTGATTGCCGAATCGTTGTGGAATCCCCGCCTGGACTGGGAAGAGGCATTCAATGAATTTGTCGATCTCTATTATCGCGATGCCGCTCCCTACATCCGGGAATATATTGCATTGATCACCACCAAAGCTCAGAAAAACACTCAGCCAATGACGATCTTTTCGAAAATGGAGTGGATGGATGGCGACACGGTTGTGGCTGCCGAGAGCATCTTCCAGCGGGCCTTCGCTGCCATCCAGAATGATGAAATCCGTGAAAGACTGAAAATTGCCCACCTTCCTGTGCAGTATGCCGCTCTGGTGTGTCCGCCGCATGTGGAGGTCGCTACCGGTTCATACATCCTGACACGCCCGCCGAGCCAGACCTTCGATGAATACTGGAACATGATCCAGTCCTATGGGATCACCCACCTGCAGGATACCCCCATCGAAGAACTGCGCACCCGTTTGAACGGAACCACCCCGCCCCGCCATGAGGCAATCCCGATCGTCCGTCTCCAGAGTCCTTTTTCGGAGGTCTGGATCACTCCGACACTGGGTGGAGCTGTCCGGCGCTGGCTGGATCAACGTTACCATATCGAGGTTTTCAATGGCTTCGAAAATCCCACCAGCAACCAGTGGATCTGGCAGGAGTGGGAGCTGATGGATCCGGACAACCCGGCTCCTGAAAAATCCCTGGCCTCCAGCTACCAGGTCATCCAGCAGAACACCCACTCAGTCGTGCTCCAGGCGGGCCTGCCCAATGGATTGGTGCTCACACGGACCATGACTCTGGATATGAATGCCCCAGTCCTGGCTTATACGCTCGGCATCCATAACACCAGCTCGCAAGCAGTCCTCCCACGTTTGAAAATCCATCCGGAAATCTGGACCCAGGGGAGCAAGCACCCGGAGCTGTGGGTAAAAGACAAAGACGGCTGGGTGGAAAAAGAGATGGAACCTTCCGGAACAGAGGACATCCATAGGGGAACCCTCGATCCGGAGGGAATCCTCAGCTGGGCGATGCGGATCTCCTCGAGGAGCACGATCCTGGTGAATGCAATTGAATCTTCTGAACTGGAAGCTCTGGCGTATTACCACAATCCGGAAAAAGACCATCTGAATCTGGAGCTGATCCCGAAGCAGACGCCTCTCGCTCCCGGAGAAAAAAGGGAAATTCACTCAAAGTATGAGGTCGTCGAACGGCTCGGGATGGATGATAATTTTGTCCGGACATCCCAGACAAAACGTTGATCGCCTTTTCGAAATGTAATCTCCTGCCCTGTGAGGATCCCTGAGCGATGCGTCTGGCAATCGCCTGGAAGGCCCTTTCGGAATGTCCTTCGCATCGGGTGCTGCTGGATATCCTGGCAGAGGAGCACAATCATCGGCTGCTGGCATTGATCGAAGGGGAAATGCCCACAGAAGGAATCAGCCCCGAGATCACCTGTCATCCAGCACGAACCCTTCATTTTGGGCATCCCACCCTCGATCTCCTCTCCGGCTGGATGGAGGCATTCAATCAGTTTAGCCCCGAGGTGTTGCTGGCTTTCTATGAGCCTTACAGCCTCCAGGCTACAGTCTTCTCGAAATGGGCCATAAAACGAAAGATCCCCATTATTTTCCTGTCGTGCCAGAATATCGACCGTAAACTTCCTCTGCCTTTCTGCTGGATGGAAAAAAACTGCTTAAGCCATGCACAGGGGGGCTGGTTTCTGAACAGGGAAGCGGCCCAGCGTGCGCGAAAGCGCGGGTTTCGCGGAGTCGAGGCCGTGATCCCATTGGGGGTTCCGAAGGAGCTGTTCGATTTTCCAATCCGAAAATTTGATCTGGAATCCCCCCTGCAGGTGGGCTTTGTGGGGCGCCTGGTTCCCGAGAAGGGCGTGGAGGATCTTTTCGCTGCCTGTGCTCAGATCACCTGCGTGGCCCATATCGCAGGTGAAGGCTCCTTTCGGCCAGAGCTCGAGTCTCTCGCGGCCCGTTTGGGATTGAGTGTGGCCTGGCATGGCCACATAACCGGCCAGGCATTGCTGGATTTTTACAGGACCATCGAGGTGCTCGTGCTTCCCTCCCGAACCACCCCCACCTGGAAAGAACAATTCGGCCGGGTGCTTGCAGAAGCCATGGCAGCCGGGGTTCCGGTCATCGGAAGTTCATCCGGAGAGATCCCGAATGTGATCGGAAGCACCGGCTTGATATTCAGAGAAGGGGATGTTTCCAGCCTGGTTCAACGTTTGAATCAGATTCAGGAAAAACCACAATTGGTATCCCGATTGGCAGTGGCGGGGAGAACCAGAGCGCAATTCTGCTTCACCTGGGAGAAGGTTGCAGACAGCTTAAACGGGCTGATTCACAGGACTTATGGAGCTATGGGGTGACATTTATCCAGAACCTGTTAAGTTTTTGTTGTGTCCTGTCGAAACTGGCGAATGGGTCAGAGGGACTCGGCTTGAGAGGGCATCCTCTGAACTATTTTAGAGTCAAAGTATTAAGTCCAGAGAAATCAGGTAGATGCAGAAGGAAGATTTTCCTTGACAAAAGGAGTGAAGTCCGATTAGACTTTGTCTCGTTCGTTTTGGGGCTAAGAGTTGGATCTTCTTCAACAGCGTGTTTAGGGAAAACAGAAACCTTTTAGAACAGCTGGGGATTTGCCTGGCAAGGCCGCAAGGCTGGACCATGGGGAAGATGGGGAGAAATACCCCACCCCTGATACGAATGGCCCTGCTCTTTATCTGTATGGCGGCGGTATCAGGGCTGTTCACAAACCCCTCCAGCACCCCGGATTCCTCTCGCATCTGGCGACAAATAGCCGGTGTGTCTCCCGCTCAGGCGGCGGACACCCCCACCCGAATCAATGAATCCGCCCCCATCCCGCTCCTGAATGACTGGCCGGAAATCGATGACAAACCTTCGGAATCCGCCACTGCCGCCACCACTCACAAGAAGATTTCGAACGAAGCCTGCTGCCCAGTTCCAGGAAAACCCAGCTGCTCGAAAGCATCGATCGCTTTTCTGCAAAGGCAGCAGCCAGCGGGGTACCTCCAGCACCGGCAGTCTTGACCTCTCTGAGCACGGCTGCGCCTCATGTTGCGGTTTCAGCGGTTCCTGCGCCAATAGCGGTTTCTGAAAATGGTATTGTCGATGATGATGGGGCCGATCCGGACCATGACCCGGAGGAAGCCACATCGGTTGAGGTCGATCCATCGTTGGATGATGATGATTTCAACGAAGAGACTCCTGTTTATACGGATGAGGAGCTTCATGACCCGGCCACAGAGCAGTCACCCGCTCCGTCGAGCCAGCCCGCTCCGGAAAAGAAAAAACGGGGATATATCATCCGCCCGGATGGGGATGATCTGGTGGTTTATGATGAAAAAGGGAATGAGATTTTCAGGAAAACCCGGAACAAACCCGCCACACGGTCCCCACTAACCCAAGTGGAGGATGCAGGCAAAAAACTTGCTGACCAGATCGGCAGCCCAGCCCAGACTTCACCGATTCCACCGGTTCCTGGACAGGCTGGCCTGGTCTTCCATACAGTTAAGAAGGGTGAAAATCCGAGCCTGATCGCCAGGAAATACGCGGGTGTGACTGCCGAGAAAATCATGGAGGCCAATGGAATCAAAGATCCTTCCTCCATTCAGATTGGAACCAACCTCTGGATTCCCGGGCAGATCGAGGGTGTCTGCCATATCGTGCAGGAAGGCGAAACCCTCAGCGACCTCCTCAAGATTTATGAGATTTCTGACCTCTACCTGGTGTGTGATGTCAATGGACTCAGCCGTTCAACCAATGAGGTTCCGGCTGGAACTCAGCTGGTTATTCCTGGTGCCAAGCCCAAACCGCAGAGCCAGGTTGTAAAAAATCGGCCTCATGCCATCACAATCGATCCAAGTGTTTTCAGAGGATCGGCCGGGTGGGCATTGCCTGTTGATGGAAAAATCCAGGTCAGCAGCCCGTATGGATTACGAATCGATCCTTTCTCCTCTTTACGCAGCAAATCCAAGGTGGCTGCTGGTGGCGGCAAGGATGGAGTCAAACGGTCATTCCACCATGGGATCGATTTGAGCATGCCGGTTGGCACTCCAGTCAAAGCGGTCCGGCATGGGGAGGTTATCAAGGTTTCCCAGTCACGGTGGGGGCATGGCAAGATGGTGCAGGTCCTCCATGAGGATGGCTGGTCCACAGTTTATTCTCACAACAGCAAAATTCTGGTGAGTGTCGGGGACAAGGTCAAACAGGGAGATATCATTTCCCTTTCCGGCAACACTGGCCGTTCCACTGGACCCCACCTTCACTTCGAGGTTCGCCGCCCCGATCAGAAGAGTGTCGATCCACGCCCCTTCCTTCAGGGACTCGACTGATTCATTCCCTTTGATTTCCTGTTCAGACCTGCGGTCGCCCTTCTGTGGATTCCCATTTTCATGGGAATGACGAGGTTTGACGTGGTTTGAGCTTACATACAAATCCACAAGTATCTTTGCCACCTGTGAGATTCCCATTTTCATGGGAATGATGCAGACCCGGAAGGATTTAGCGCCTGCGGCCTAGCGAACCCTTGCTTCTGGCGGCCACTCCAGGGGAATCCCGGTGTCTTTGAGGTAAGACTGGAACTGAGCCAGGCGGGAGGGATCATTCCGTACCTCACGTGGTGTCCAGTTGTGCTGCAGGCACCAGGCAGCCAGTGCTCCGGCGGATTCGCCGATATTCCACTCCACGGGATGCAGGCGGTAGCACCCATTGGTGATATGGGTCACTCCGAGGTTTTTGGCGGCCGGCAGCAGGTTCTCTACACGAATCGGAATCAAGGCTCCCAGGGGGATCTGGAAGGGGAGCGACTCCACATCGATATAATTTTTCCCGCCACTGCCGGGGTGGAGATCGATTCGGTAATAACCGATACCGGCTGAATCATTGAAAACTTCTGCAGATATCCCTTCCTGGGACACACCAAAGCATTCTGCCCGCGCCTGTTTGCCGACATACTGCTCGAGGACAGTATATTCCGCACGGATGCGCCGAGATTCCCGGATGTAGGGGTGCATCGCCAGGCCATCCTCGGTGCCCACCAGGTCCCCCCGCAAACGCAGCCCTTTCCAGCCTGTCCCGCCATCCCTGCGAGGGGCTTCGGTCTGGAGCCAGTAAAGCAGTGAAAGGCTGAGCTGCTTCGCGCGTTGAAGATGGCTGTGAGCCTCCTCTTCAGGGACCTCATACAGGTTCCCCAGCCAGTAATCGTTTTGAGGCCAGTTGACCAGGGAAACATCGGCAAACCGGGAGGGTTGAGCATAGTTTTTCCGGTCAATGATCCTTCGGTAGCGCCACAAATTGGGGCCATCGGTTTTATCGACGGTCGGATCAAACTGCATGGGGCGCTTTTCGAGAGTTATCGGGTGGGTGGTTGTCAGGCTCAGCAAAGGCCCCGCCCAGGGAGGATCCAGTGCGGGAATATAACTCCGCCAGAAGTCATATTCCGCAGGGCGATCCAGGGTGTGATCCTCACCTTCACGGTACTCCATGGCGAAACAGGCGGTAAAAGCCTGCATGTTCTGTGGATCGGCCTGTTCAGGCGCATGCAGTTCACCAGTTTCCTTTTTGCTTTCGGTGCCGGTGACATACTCGACCCCCGCCAGAGGAAGCAGATCTCCCATTTCTGTGGCATCGAGGAAGAAGGGAGCCTCGAGTGTCATCTCATTTCCAGTCAACTCATTGCGCACCAGCAGGCTCTGGATGCGGTTGCCATTGGTTTCTGCTTTGAGGGGCCGATGGTGGAGCAGGATGGCCAGCAGCCCGTTGCTCATATAAGGGGCAAGCATTTCCTGAAGAACCGCCAGAGCCACACGAGGTTCATGGCACAAACGTGAAACACTGCCATTGCCCGGATTCAACTCCGCCAACGCATGCGCCTCAGCAGTCAGAGGGTAATTCCGGCGGTAATAGTCGCGGACCCGGGTGCGGAAATTGCGGTAGGAGGCTGTTCCTCCAAAGGTTTCGATCCAGGGATTCTCATCGGGCGGCACAGCCTGGGAGGTGAGCTGTCCACCGATCCAGGCGGTCGGTTCGATCAACACCACTTTCTTTTCGAGGCGGCAGGCAGAAAGGGCCGCCGCGCACCCACCCACTCCTCCACCGGCTATGATGACATCCGCCTTGAGTCCTTTCGCGGGGGATGCATGGGAAGAACTGGCGGGTCCGGTGAAAAACCAACCGGCGGGCAGTGCAGCTCCCGCCTTGATGAGAGTCCGGCGAGAAATATGGAATGGCATGATACGACCTCCCTGCTGGAGTGTTGATGGAGAAATATTGCAGCGCTGAATGAAGTTTAACCTCATTCAAAGTAATCGTGGGAGAAGGCAAAGCGGGTAACCGGCTCTGAAGCGGCTTCAGGAGGCTCATGGGTCAAACGGTCGATCCGGCGCAGGGCATGGTCCTTGAGTCCCGGTATCTGGCAGGATTCGGCAATGGTGTGGTAGACCCGGATGGCCTGCTGTTTCTGCCCGGCGCGTTCGAAGCACCAGGCGATTTCATTGATGAATGGGAGATCTTTGGCCTCGAGGAGCTCCTCCTGATAGAGGCGTATGGCTTCCTCCTTCTGGCCGACCAGCCACAAACCGCGCGCCAGATGAACGCGAAGGCTTGTGACCTGCTCCGGCTCGATCTGAAGAGCCAGGCGCAGATGCTCGATGCCCTCCTGAAAAACGCCCGATCGAATAACAGGCCATTGCCGCTTCGTAATGTTCGATGGCCGGTGCCTTGGCGGCCCGATACAGGGGAAGAACAGCGACACGCCCGGGATCCTCCCCCCCATCCGGCCCCACCGGGTCGGCCAGGCGCGGGTCCTGATCGAAGCGCCCCTGGTGGGCGACAGGCATGACCATGCGGTGGTCACCGGCCGGGGAGATGCGCCGGGATTCAAGGTAGCGCCGATGGCGCCGGGCTGCATCGATGTTGCTGTCATTGAGGGCCAGGCGGATGCCGGATTCGTGGCCATCGATTTCCCAGTTGCCACGCACCAGGTAGACCATTGCAATGTTGGGCTGCCAGGGATCCGGCCAGCGTTCTTTGAGGTGGCGCCGCCAGGCCTGGTCAAGCCCATCCTGATCGAAGCCATACACCTTCTCCATGACCCGGTCGAGGTTCCGGTCCTCATGAAGGCCGATAAGAAGCTGGCGCATCTTCCGCCAGCCATATTCATTGACCAGAAACTCAACCAGTGAAGAGGAAATGGCATAAATCTGGTTGGCACGGGGGGTGTTGAAGGCGCGCCAATACCCGATAAAGGTTTTCGGTGACAGGTCACGCGCCGCCGGGAGAGTGTCATACCGCAGGGCATCACGAACCTCCCAGTCGGTGTAGGTCCAGATGCCATGGGTGTTGTCGCGGATATAGAGCTTGGAATCACCGTCCTCACGGTACTGGTTTTTGGAGAGGAGGAAAATTTCATCCTCTCCCGGGGTATAAGAGGGCGGAAGCACCTTTTCCTGAAGGTATAACTGGCGGAAATACTCCCCCAGGCCTTCCTGCAGCCAGGAATACTGGAAGTATTGGCGGCCGGTCACCTTCTTGAACATCACATGGCAGTATTCATGGGCGAATGTGCTGGCCCACAGGCGGGAGACATTTCCAGTCGGGGTGGAATAAAGCCGCCCATGCACCTCACCCCCCAGCACATAAGCCAGCGGGGTCCGGCGCGGGACAAAAAAACCGAGCGGCAGCCCGACACTGATGTTGCGCAGGTTCTGTTCGGTGCGGTAAAGGTTGCAGATGATCTTGTCATCACAGTAATAACCACAGGCCTGCCCAACCCGTTCACGAGCGAATTCGAGCGCATCGAGAACTTCGAGGCCAACAGCGCGGTCGATGCCTTCATCCACGAAGATGACAAAGTGGCGGCTTTCGATGGGGCTTTGTTCTTCACGCTCCCAGCGCTTCATCAACCCGGGAGTCGCGCATCCCGCCAGGACAGTTAATAACACTCCACTGAGAAGGAATTTAAGACGGCAATTCCCTTCCCTCCAGGGTCTTGAATCCAGGAGCAGCGCGATGAGCCACTTCATTCGGCTGCGGCTCCATGCAGATTGGCGATCGGCACTCCTGTGCTGCTCGAGGGAGGATCCAGGAATGTCTGGCCCACCGAAACAGTCCCGCACCCCGGGAATGAATCTTCGGGATGAAAACGCCAGGGGCTTTCGAGGGTTTTTCGGGCGATTTTGTCCAGATGAAGCGGATTGACCCGATCGGTGATGCGAAGGTGTTTGTTGGCGGGGAGAATCCGGTTCATCTCTTCGAAAACTTCTTTCTTGGCTTCCTGTATGACCGCCAGGCGGCAGGAGCACTCCATCAGCTGCGCCTTCCAGGCAGATTCAAGATAAGCGGGGGCCACCGTCGCAACTGCCAGGCCTAAAAAAACGAGAATGAGGAGGAGCTCAAAGGTTGAAATCCCCCTTTCCGAAAATACGACGGCTGGTTGCATGTCGATTGATGATCGACCAGTCCCACCAAATACCATGGCTTCCCTTGCCTTTGTTTTCCAGTCGGCAGTCGACCCCCGCTCCGGTTTATTATCGGAGGGGGTTGAGCCAGACTGAAGAAAAGGTCTCCAGAACCTGTTGTTTTGATATCAGGTCCCACAGCGCACTCAAGTTTTCCAAAAGGGCACGTCATGCCGTGCCCCTACAGAAATGACGCTCTTTGGGACAAAATCTTTATATCAAAACGCCAACCCGAAACGGTTTTTTAATTATACCTCCCACCGGGAGAACCAGAAGTTGTTTTGGAACCGATTGGATGTTTGAGAGATACCCCGCTGGATCAGCTGTCCAGCGCTTCGCGGACCTTGTGAGCCAGGGTCGCACGGGTAAAAGGCTTCTGAATGAAATGAAGGTCCTCACCGATCACCCCGCGATCTGCAATGATGCTTGCGGTGTAACCTGACATGAAAAGGACTTTGATCAGTGGTGATGCCACCAGGATTCGCTGATAGAGGTCTTTTCCAGTCATTTCGGGCATGATGACATCGGTGAGCAGGAGATCGATCCGGGTGCCTGGATCCTGAGCGATCTTCAGGCATTCTTCGGATGTCTCGGCTGTGAGGACATGATATCCCAACCCTTTGAGCATCTCACAGGCAATCTCGCGGACGATAGGCTCATCTTCGGCCACCAGGATGGTTTCATTCCCTCTGGGATAGGCAGCCACCACTGAGGCGGGAACCGGATCCACTTCTTCAGCAGCGGCTGCCGGAAGGCAGATTCTGAAGGTGCTGCCTGTTCCCATTTCGCTCTCGAGCCAGATATAACCGCCATGCTGCCGGACAATGCCATACACGGTCGCCAGACCCAGCCCGGTCCCTTTGCCAAGCTCCTTGGTGGTAAAAAACGGTTCAAAAATCCGTGACTGTGTCGCCGGATCAATGCCATGTCCGGAGTCTTTCACCGACAGCTGAACATAATCGCCGGGAGCGACTTCCGCATGATTCGCCTGAAAAGTTTTATCCACCCGCAGAGGGCTGGTTTCAATGACAAGCCGCCCACCATCCGGCATGGCATCCTGGGCATTGATGCCCAGATTCATCAGGACCTGCTCGATCTGGCCCTGGTCGGCATTCACTGTGGGAAGCGAGGCGGCCAGGCTCATGTCGATCTGGATATCCTCCCTCAAAGTCCTTCGGAGCAGGCTTCCAAAGGCCATGACCACCTTGTTGAGGTCGAGGGCTTTGATTTCGAGGGTCTGGCGCCGCCCAAAGGCCATCAGCTGGCGTACAAGATCGCGTGCTCTTTTCCCCGCCTCCACCATCAACCCGATGTCTTTCCCGACCGCCTCATCCAGGCGGGGATCGGAGAGCAGCATTTCACCATATCCCAGAATCGGGGTCAGGAGGTTGTTGAGGTCATGTGCCACTCCTCCGGCAAGAAGTCCCACTGCCTCAATTTTCTGGGCCTGGCGCAGCTGCCCCTCCAGGCGGGATTTTTCTTCCTCGGAATGCTTTCGTTCGGTGATATCTTTAACAGTCACCAGGAAGCATTCTTCCTGCCCGATGAAAACATAATTGATGCTGACTTCGACCCAGAAAAGTTTTCCTGATTTTTTACGGCCAAGCCATTCGATAGTCTGAGGCCCTTCCAGCCTGGCTTTTATCAGCCACTCCATGGCATCCTGGCTGGAGTAAGGCCTTTCACCGGTGCAGAAAACCTCCGGATTCAATGTGAGCGCTTCCTCCCGGGTGCATTCATACATCTCACACATCTTCCGGTTGACATCGATGATTTTTCCGGTGCGCGCATCATGAATAAAAATGGCATCATTCACCTGGTCATAAATGGCCTGGAGGAAGTCTTTGGCGTGCCGAAGTTCCTGCTCTGAAATTTTGCGTTCGGTAATTTCCGGGAAGACTGAAAAAGCAGCCAGCAGAGTGCCCTTTTCGTCGTAGATCGGCCCCGCAGTCGCCAGATTCCAGCGGGTGTCGCCGGACTTGGTTTGCACACCAAGCTCCCGATTTTCATGGAATTCCCCTTCAGGGCCTGAAAGACGGGCAGCTCCGAGACTTTCAACGGCACACCCTGAGGATCGAAATACTTCCAGCTGGGCTGGTATGAGGAAATGGATTGGCCGATGGGGGAGGGTTCATCCTCGATCCCAAGAAACAGCAACGCGGCTTCATTGATGATCCGCACAATGCCATCAGCAGACAGCATCACCATGGGAATCGGGGATTGCTGAAAGGCTTCCTGGAGTATGGTTTTTGTTTCGGAGAGCTCTTTTTCAAACTGTCGGATCCGGGTGACATCGGTGAGAGTCCCGATCATGCGCAGCGGCCGGCCTTTTTCATCGCGTGATAAAATTTTCCCACGAGCCAGGATCCACTTGTAGCTTCCGTCCCGGCACCGCATTCGGAACTCACTGTGGAAGAGGGGAGCGGCATTCTCTATATGCAGATCCAGCTCCTGGAGGGTTCGGTCGAGATCCTCGGGGTGAACATGGGATGTCCATTCATTCGGATTTGAGGCAAATTCATTTTTGCCATAACCCAGCATGGCCTCACACTGAGGAGAGAAAAAGAGTTCATCGGTCAGGGGATTCCAGTCCCAGACCCCATCTCCGGCACCCTCGAGGGCAAACTGCCAGCGTTCTTCACTGCGCAGCAGTTCAGCGGTGCGCGTTTTGATCAGGTTCTCGGCACGGCGATGCTGAGTGATCAGTGAATAGAGGTACAGGGCCAGCAGGATGCTGATCAGCAGCCCGACATAAGGAACCAGCCGGTAGCTGGCAGTGCCCGATGCGGTGATAAAATAACGATCGGGGTGAACCTCTGTCCGCCAGATCCGCCCCCCAAACCGCATTTCGCGGGCATAAACCAGGTCCGGGTCAATGCCAGAATCCTTCTGTCCCATGCGTGGGGTGTGGTCATGGAGAAGGCGGCTCTCGGGGGGAGCAGACAGATCCAGTATCTGGGTCAGCAGCCCCTGGGGTGATGTCTGTTCAATCGCATGGTTCATGATATCCGCAGTCAGGAAAACGCCGCCGACACACCCCACAAATACCCGGGAAGTCCCGCTATCCGGCACCCCTGCCGCAGACGATTGATACACCGGCACGAAGATTCGGAAGCCGGACAGTTCCCGGCCATTCTGCTGGATGGCAACAATTGGGGTGGCAGCCGGCATTCCGGTTAGCTCAGCATCAGAGCAGGCCTGCAGCTGAATGGGATCTGAAGCGATGTCAAAACCGATTTGTTCCTTGCTCGAGGCCTGAGGTTCAAAAAAAGAGATGGGAAAATAAACGCTCCGTTCGCCTGCAGGGATCAGGTGCCCCTGAGGGGTCCGCTCAGAGATCCGGAAAGAGCTCAATCCATCATTCTGCGCTTTTTTTTCAAATTCGAGCCTCTGGTCATGGATTACCTTTGAGATCCATTCAATGGACTTGAAATGAAATCTTTCTCGAATCGGTGAAACGAAGCGCCGAAAAGCCTCCCTGTCGACTGAGTCCACTCCCTCAAAAAAACGTCGAACCGCATCCATTTCGTGGAGGATATTCTGGAGATGGCGATGGATTCCGTTGATTCGATTTTCAGCCGCAGCCCGGAAGCTGGCCTCAACTTCTTCCTGATAGATATCTTTCATTTCCGAGTGCACAAAGAAGGTCACCGACAGGCCCGCCAGTAGAATCAGGGTAACAATTCCAATGGCAACCAGATCGACCGATTCGTCTTTGCTCAATCGCCAGCGGTTTGAAACAACCGCACCGGCAGAGATCAGGAAAACAGCAATCAGGATCACCAGGATGCCGACTGACCGGCTGGTGCTTTTTCCGGCATGGGATATGTCTGCCCTGACAGGGACTTTGAGAAGCGCCACCGGCTGGTTGAAAGGATCGAAAAGCATCCGGTAAACATGCTGGCGTTTGTCTGCCGCCGGCTGGACCCGGGTTTCTCCGGCTTTCAGGGAGGAGAACAGTGATTTTTCACTCTCGTTGAGGGCGGAATTGCTCTGGAGAAAGACATCGAAAGGGATATGGGTCTGCTTTCTGGTGGAGTTGAGGATGGACAGATCACAGAATTTCCCGAAAAACATCATTCCCCGACTGGAGCCGGTTCCCTGGGAGGTCAGGATTGGATGTCCTGCCAGGAGAATCAGGTTATTTCCGGCAGCGATAAAACCCTCATAAGGCTGCGGGTTTCCGGCAATGGATTGTATCACCCGATCGAATCCGCCCGGCTCATCGGAAAGCACATCAGCAGTTATGTATCCGCCCAGATCGGAATCGTATATCTGGCTGAAAACGATCTGGCCTTCAGTATCAACAATATAGCAGAGGTTAAGCCCCATGCTGCTTTCCAGCACCGGCCAGTTGGAGAAGTTGGATTCAATGAAGGCCTTATTGCGGGTCTGGACATAATCATACGCATCATCCCACAAGGCCCAGCCACTGAGGGCCTGCGTCTGAGCGGAAAGCTCCCTCCACAGGGTTTCATAAACCCGCAGGCTGTCCTCCAGAGCCTGAGATTTTTCAAGATTTTCAAAGACCGGTTCGACAACCCACTGATCCAGCACCCAGACCGCCGAAATAACAAATATAAAGCAACACAAAATAATCAGGACTGGTATGAATCGAGATGGCATCGAAATGAATTCCGGAAAAGTTTTATCCTATATTACACGGAATAAATGAGTTTTTATATTCATATTTTCAGTTCAGGGCAAAACGAGTTCATCAGAAACCATCGATATCTAAATAACAAATAACGGAGATCGGGTAGGCCCATCTGTGGAAAAACGCTGCAGGGATGCTTGCTTGAAAGAGCCGGTCAATGGTACGATGAGTCACCTTGGGCCTGATTCCCTGGCCACAGTGGTTTGGCCATCCAGCCCATGGTAATGTGAATAAATGAAATAGAATAAAACTAGGGATTCTGATGAATGCCGGAATCCAGTTTTTTGAATTGGTTCGAGCGGAACCCGCTCGGGAGATCGAAAGCGATCTCTCACCATTGGAGGGAATGCTGTCATGCCGAAAGTCCTCGTCGTCGACGATGCAGCCTTCATGCGAGTCACTTTAAGAAATGTCCTCACCCTGCGGGTTACACAGTCGAGGAAGCCAGCAATGGGGCCGAGGCAGTCGCCAAATACAGTGAAGTGAATCCGGATGTGGTGACGATGGACATCACCATGCCGGAGAAAGATGGAATCCAGGCAACCCGGGAGATCATGAAGCTGGATCCCAATGCGCGTGTGGTCATGGTCAGTGCCCTGGGGCAGGAAAAGATGGTCAAGGAAGCGATTCTTTCCGGTGCAAAGGATTTCATTGTCAAACCCTTTAAGCCTGACCGCATCCTGAGCGCTCTGGACCGGGTCCTGTCTTGAGAGAAAGCAGTTTATCCACGAGTGATCTTCCCGGAAAAGGCGATCGAGAGAATCCCGATTAACCACCGATGATTGCATGAATGAGCGGCTGGCACAGCCATGCCGGGGGACTTCTCATTTAGAAAAAAAAAAACCACAATGAAGAACGATTTGTCGATAATTCGCCACAAGGAATTGAACCGCATGGAGCTCGCAGAAACACTGAAAAAAGAGTTAGTCCGCCACCTGCCGCTTCCCGATCCGATCGTCCTCACCGAAGAGACACCAATCAGCGAAGCCATCCAGAAGATGCAGGAAGCCGGCCGCGGGTGCATCCTTGTTGCCAGAGACGGGCGCCTGATCGGCCTGGTCACAGAGAGGGACATTCTGGTGAAATATCTCGGCCAGCCAGGAAAAACCTTCTTCACCCTCAGGGAAATCATGACCACCGATCCGAAAAAACTCAGCCCGGATGCTTCCCTGGAAAAGGCCATCCAGGCCATGTCGGAAGGCGGGTACCGCCACATTCCGCTGGTGGACCAGGAGAATCAGATCTGTGGTGTGGTTGCGGTGCGGAACATCGTGAATTACATCGCGGAGCATTTTCCAACCGAAGTGTTCAACCTTCCCCCGCGTTTAGAGCAGAAAATGGAATCTCCCGAAGGCGCATAAGCCTTTCAAGGGAAAAAGAGGAGAGAGGATTTGTCCAGTACGACAGAAACAATTGAACCCCCTGCAGGCCGTAAAGTTTCCCTCAAAGAATTGGATCAAGCCGTCATTCGATTCGCCGGTGATTCCGGTGATGGGATGCAGCTGACCGGAACACAGTTCACCAACACCAGTGCGGCATTTGGGAACGATGTCAGCACACTCCCGGATTATCCCGCGGAGATTCGCGCACCGGCCGGATCGCTCCCGGGAGTGAGCGGCTTCCAGATCAACTTCAGCAGCCGTGACATCCGCACACCGGGAGACCTCCCGAATGTTCTGGTGGCGATGAACCCGGCAGCCCTCAAGGTCAACCTTCCGGACCTGGAGCCGGGCGGACTGCTGATCATCAATGAAGACGCTTTTGATAAAGGCGGATTGGAAAAGGCCGGGTATGAGGTCAGCCCGCTCGAGGATGGGAGTTTATCCTCCTATCGCACCATTTCGATTCCGCTGACCAGTCTGACACTCAATGCGGTCCTTCAAACCGGCCTGAACCGCAAACAGGCGCAGCGCTGCAAAAACTTCTTTGCGCTTGGGGTGGTGTACTGGATCTTCGACCGTCCGCTCGAGCACACCCTGAAATGGATCGAGGCCAAATTCGGAAAGAATGCCATGCTGCTGGAAGCGAACCGTTCGGCGCTGATGGCGGGGTATAATTATGCTGACACGACCGAGGTTTTCACGACCCACTACCAGGTCCGCAAAGCACGGCTGACTCCAGGACGGTATCGCAACCTGACTGGGAACGAAGCCCTGGCGCTGGGAGCGGTCGCAGCCAGCGTTCATTCGGGGCGCAGCCTGTTTTATGGGAGTTATCCGATCACCCCGGCGAGTGAAATTCTTCACGAGCTGTCACGCTACAAGCGGTTCGGTGTGAAAACATTCCAGGCGGAAGATGAGATCGCCGCCATTGCAGCGGCCTTGGGAGCCTCATTCGCAGGGGATCTCGGACTGACAGGAACCAGCGGGCCGGGTGTGGCACTCAAAAGCGAGTGCATCGGCCTGGCGGTGATGACCGAACTGCCCCTGGTGATCATCAATGTTCAACGCGGCGGTCCGAGCACCGGCCTGCCGACCAAGACCGAACAGGCTGACCTGTTCCAGGCGGTGCTGGGCCGTAATGGGGAGTGCCCGGTTCCGGTCCTGGCGGCTTCAAGCCCAAGCGACTGTTTCTGGGCGATCATTGAGAGTTTCCGGATCGCTCTCAGGTACATGACCCCGGTGTTCTGCCTGAGCGATGGTTACATCGCCAATGGTTCAGAGCCATGGCTGATTCCCTCGGACAGGGAACTCCCGGACCTGACACCGGTTTATGCCCAGGATCCCGCCACCTTCAAACCCTACGCTCGAGAAGAACACACCCTGGCGCGCCCCTGGGCGATCCCGGGCACTCCAGGCCTGGAGCACCGCATCGGCGGGATCGAGAAACACCACCTCACCGGCAATGTCTCTTATGATCCCAATAACCATGACCTCATGGTGCGCACCCGTGCGGAGAAAGTGGCGCGCATTGCCCAGGATATCCCGCCAACTGAGGTTTTGGGCGATTCACGGGGCGGGAAAGTACTGCTGGTCGGCTGGGGGGGAACCGCCGGTGCGATCACCTCGGCGGGTGAGCAGATGCGGGCAGCCGGGAAATCGGTCTCCACAGTCCACCTGCGATACCTGAATCCGCTTCCCAATGATCTCGGTGAGATCATGTCTCGCTTCGAGAAGGTGATTGTCCCGGAAATCAACCTGGGCCAGTTGCGATTGCTGTTACGTGCGCGCTTCCTGGTGGATGTTATCGGCCTGAACCAGGTACGCGGAAAACCCTTCACCATCCGGGAGATCATTCAGAAGGTGGAGCCATATCTCTAAAGATTGAATCGGGGCAGGGGGCCCCTTGAGAGACACCCCCAGGCGGTTTTTCCGCCCTGCAAAACACAGAATGAAAAGGGAGTTGTGATCGAACCATGACTGTTGACGGTTCCGCGCCCATTACCGAATTGAAACTCGACCGGAAGGATTTTGTCTCTGACCAGGAAGTCCGCTGGTGTCCGGGATGCGGGGATTATTCCATCCTGGCCCAGGTCCAGAAGGTTGTCCCCACTCTGGGAATACCGAGGGAAAACTTTGTGTTCGTTTCAGGAATCGGCTGCTCGAGCCGTTTCCCCTACTACATGAACACCTATGGTTTTCACAGCATCCATGGCCGTGCCCCCGCAGTCGCAACCGGTGTGAAGCTGGCCAACCCCCATCTGTCAGTGTGGGTGATTACCGGCGATGGAGATGGCCTGTCGATCGGAGGGAATCATCTGATCCATGCCATACGCCGCAATATCGACATCAACATCATCCTGTTCAACAACCGTATTTACGGTTTGACGAAGGGGCAGTACTCGCCGACATCCGATTTCGGGAAGAAAACCAAATCAACGCCTTACGGTTCGATCGATCAGCCGATCAATCCATTGTGCGTGGCGATCGCCTCGGAAGCCACCTTTGTTGCCCGCTCGATCGATATCGACACCCAGCACCTGACCATGGTTCTGGAACGTGCGGCACGCCACAAAGGCATCTCCTTTGTCGAGGTTTATCAGAACTGCAACATTTTCAATGATGGAGCATTCGCCCATTTCACCGACCGGCAGTTCCGCTCCGACCGGGTGCTTTACCTGGAGCATGGCAAGCCCATGACCTTCGGGAAGGACCTCCAGAAGGGGATCCGTTTGAATAACCTGAATCCGGAGGTTGTCGAGCTGGGCCGGGATTATTCCCCGGAAGATCTGCTGGTGCACGATGAAGCGGGCGCCCAGCCAACCCTGGCCTATCTGCTCACACGCATGCACTACCCTGATTTTCCAGTGCCGATGGGTGTTTTCCGTTGTGTTGAAACACGCGAATACAGTGACCTGTTAACCGAGCAGATCGAGGAGGTGTCACGGAAAGAGGGCAAAGGCAACCTGGATTCTCTTCTCGCAGGAGATGAGACATGGGTGATCGAGGAGGAAGGCGCGATCCTGGAGAGCGTATCCGGGCGCGAAAGGCCGGGAGAGGACGAAGAGTCCTATCACCCGGCAAATAACCTGGATGCCCATGAGGAGCCGAAATGCGCGATCCGGCGGTCAGTCTTGAACGACCGGATTGGCGAGGTTCGCCCGGACCCTCCGATCATCGCCTCACCGGCTGATTCCATCCAGAGCGCCATCGAGAGGATGGCCAGAGAACGCCGTGGGGCTGTCTGTGTGGTCGAAAACGACGAGCTGGTTGGGATCTTCACCGAGCGGGATGTTCTGATGCGTGTGGCATTGAAAGGCCTGGATCTGGAAAAGACGCCGATTTCATCGGTCATGACCTCCAATCCAATCACCTTGAAAGCCGATGCAACCCTGGCCTACGCGCTCAACCAGATGGCAGTTGCCGGATTCCGCCACCTGCCTTTGATGGATGGAAAGAAAGCGGTCGGGATGGTGTCGGTCAAGGATGTTGTCCGCTACATGAGCGAAAATATGGCTGGATAAACAAGCTGAGGGAGTTCACGGGAAAGTCCTGCCAGCAGAAGCCGATCTTTCAGCCCGCATGGAATGAACATGGGGCCGAATCGGGGGGAGTGGGAGGAGGACCCGAGTTCCCACTCTCCCCCCTCGCAGCACCCGGCGCGGCTGGGAGAAGCCGGGCGCTTCGATCGGCCTTGCGCGAAACGAATCTCAGAGCAAATCGATCAGTTCAGACTGGGCGTCATCACAGGAATCCGACCCTCTTTCGCTGGTGAGTTGATTCGGTTCCGGGACGGCGATTCCCCTGAGATCACCGGGCCCGGCATGTCTGTCTCGACCAAGACCGCCGGGATTTCCCCTTCCAGCTGGCAGTAAGCTGCTTCCGCCATTCCTTCCGCCGTCCCGAGATCGAAAAACACCAGCTCCACCTCTCCTTTCCAATTCCTCTGTTTGACCAATCGCGCAACTTTCAACAATGCACCTTTTGTGCGGGAACACCCCGCATGACCAAAAACTTTGATTTTCACAGTCTCCCCCTTTTATCCTCGACCACACACCTCACAGCCACCTCGATCGAAGGGGCTGTTCCCTAGAGGCGAGTGATCCGGTTGACCATTCCCTGGCCCTGGCGATCGACCAGGACCATCTGCTCACAACCACACACACTGCACACAGCGCCGATCTCCCCAGATACAGCGCTGCATTGACGGCAACGGCAAAACTCATCCACCCAGGTCAAGCCTCCCAGATGGGTTTCAGCGGCGGCCATCTGGATTGCTTCCTGGATGAATGTTTTGTCTTTTCTGTTTAATGCTTCCAGCCCCAGAACCGCATGGCCTGAGGGGAAGAAGGAGTGAACTTTTCCTTCGGAAACCCAGGTTGAAGAATCTTCGGCATCGAGGTCGATCAGGCTCTCACAGGATTGGGAATCACAGTCGAAACCCGCTTCCAGGAGTGATTGAGACAGCCTGTCGACAACCTGCCGGCTGCGGTTTGAGACAAACCTGAGCCGCAGGCCATGACGGTCTCCCAGCTCGTTCATGCGCAGCTTGATGCGGGCCATGAGTTTGAGGAGCCACTTGAGGGCTGCATCGCTTTTCGCGGGCGACTCGCCGAGATGCAGGCGTGTCATTTCAGCCAGGCCCCAGACACCCACACCACAGACAAACTGCTCGAGGTGGAACGGGATATCCTGCCCGGCGGCTTTGCCGGGGGACTGCAGGGGGGCCAGGGCGCCCGCTTTAAGGCGGTTGGCCAGCAGCGCCTTCTTTGCCTGGTGGGCTTCAACCACACGGTGGAGGTGATCCTCGAGCCATTCGGCAAGGACTTCATCCTTGCCTCCGGCGATGGCGGCCGCTCTCGGGAAATTCAGGCTGATGGTCTGAAGCAGGCCGCCCGGCTGATGCTCCTCTTTTTCCCCGACAATCGAAGCACGCTGGAACAATATTCTGAGAGGCACCGAGCGTGAGATGCATTCAGCCAGGGCCTCCAGCAGGAGTGAGTCGAGAGGCTTGCCGGCACGGGCTGCGAGGACAACTTCAAATTCCATCCCACAGGCAATCCAATATGGCCCTGTATCCGCGGCCTGTCGAAGAATTTCGAGGAGGAAACTCCGGTTAGCCGCATCGACTTCATCTTCCGGAAGAAGGCTCAGCTGGCGTGTGCCGATGAATTTGCCCCGCCATCTGGGAGCCACTGTGTCGGCCAGGCGCCAGGTGATGGCGGGCGGTTTTTTCCGCCTGTCCCGCCAGCCTCCAGACCTTGGCGAGGGCCTGCTGCACTGCCTGGGCCGGTTCGATTCCGTATCGCTGGGCATGAAATGCGAGGCTGGCATTGGTGTTCTCCCAGATCAGCCGTTTCCCTGCAAGCCCTAAAAGGCGGCTCTCGGTATTTTCCCAGGAAGCCAGAAAATGCGACCAGGCCCTGTCGGCAGAGGTGGCCCCTGTAGTCTCGGGTTGATACCAGGGGGCGATTTCCGGCAGATCCAGTTCACATCTCAACTCGAGGGGTTTGTGAACCAGATGGAGATCATGGACATGCACATCCTGGATCCCATGCGCTTCCGAGACTTCGAGCGGCAGGACTCGATCCAGTGCGAACTGGCACAGAATTTCGCTCTCGACTGTGCCCGGGTAACGGGCCGCATCACGCCCCAGCAGGCGCTGCTCGACATCATAAACAGGCAGCCCGAGCCGTGCATGGAGCCGCCTCTCGTTTTCATACCCCATCTGAAGCAGCTTGGCATTCGTCAGCTCACGGATAAGGGGGGATGTCAGGTGGGAAATTTTGGAGTGGACAATTTCCAGTTCGACTGCGTAGCTGACCTTGCGCGCTTCTTCATAGGGAAGGTTGGTTTCCCGGACCAGGGCTTTGACAATTTTCTCACGATCCCAGCGGATGCTGTCGCCCTGGGAGGTGGAAACCGAAACAGTCTGGAGGGAGCCGGTTCCATCAAACAGCTCACACGGGATCAGCAGCTCGCCTTTGAGCGCTCTGCGTCGCGCACGCTCATTCCGGTAGGTGATGAAGGCGCGTGCGGTCCGGTAATGGCCTTTCTCCACCAGGACACGTTCGATGCAGTCCTGAATCTGCTCGATGTTCAGGAGGATTGTTTTTTCCTGGAACTGGTTCGCCAGCTCGAGGATGACATATTCGGTGAGGGTTTCGGCACGCCGGTAATCTTTGCCGCCAACAGACTGGGCGGCTTTGAAAATGGCATCGGTTATTTTGCGGGGGATGAAATCGACAATCCGTCCATCCCGTTTTTGAATGCGTCGAAACAGGTCGCACGGCCCATCCTCAAGGGGTTTGCCTGAGGCCCTGGCCAGTGTGCTAAGCGTGTTTTCAGTCTGACCCTCTAATAACACAATATGGACAGTTTCCTGGAAAAAAAGCTACAAGATAATGGGGTATCAATAAGCGCGGCCCGGGAGTGTGTCAAGTGATTTTTACCCGCTTTTTGCCACTTTTTATTAGTCCCAGATTGTTCACAGGCCTATCTTCAATCAAATCAGACAAGATGCATCAATGGCTGTGAAAATCTATCCACAGGCTGTGAGCAGTCATTCACCACTGATTCAGAATACCCGGCCTCAGCTGGTGAAAAATCAGTGGGAGATCTTTCCATGAAGGATGGCATGCCTGGCCCCGGCGAGGCATCTCTGTGACAGGATCGCAAAGCGCCCTTCAGATGCTTTTCCAGAAGAGGATATCGGTTTCTTCCTGAAGGAGAACCCACAGGGCATAAATGCCGAGAATTGTTCCCAGGGGGAAGCTGGCCAGGCTGACTGCACCAAGACCGATGCCCAGGATTCTTCCCCATTTTTTCCGTTCGATCAGCCCATATCCGCACAGGATATCCAGGATCCCCAGGAAGACATTCGAGCACATCAGAAATGCGCCGATAACACCCACCAGGGCTGTGCCTCCAAAGGCAAGGTAGGGAAGTCCGAGCAGGATGCCTGGAAAGACCAGGAGGCCAGCGGCGGCCAGCATTAACAGGACCACCAGGAAGAGTCTTTTGATCCCGGAAATGATAAAGAGAATCCCCAGGAGAGTGACATGTGTGTTCATGATGATCCTCCGCTGCATTCGTTATTCGTGCAGCCGGCTGTCCCAGTCGTAATCGGGAGCGGTGACAATGTCTTCCATGCGGCGGATTCGCCGATCGAGGTTTTCAAAGGTCTTCTTGAGCCGGTGCAGAGCCATGCTGCGTGAGGAGACATAAGTGTTGTAGAAATCCTCATCCTCCACGCTCTGGAATGGAACAACCGGTTCCGGCTTCATCAGCAGGGCCGCGACAGCATAGAGCGCGACCCCCGGCCAGATGCCGGTCATGCTGCAGCCGAGAATGGCCATCAGGCGGATCCATTTGACCGGGATCTCGAGGTGGCGGGAGATGCCCAGGCACACCCCCAGGATTTTTCCATTGCGCGCCCGGAAGAGAGGGGGGCGGTCCGGGTAATTTCGATATGGATTTTGCATCGTGTTCCTCCTCAGGAAACCATTGTTCTACAGCGCTTTGAAAACCAATACCGCACTCAAAAGACACAAGGGAGCACCGATCAGAATCAGGGGCGGAACCAGGCACATCAGGGCGCCGATCCCAAACAGCACCAGGCCGATCAGCAGAGCCAGAGTGCGGCCAACGATCTCGATCAGCAGCAATGCCAGCCTGAAGGGCAGCATCAGCAGTGACAGCAGGGCCTGAATCATCTTGTCTCGCTCCTTCTGGCAGGGATTTCCCTGTCCAGCAGAATGGTTTCCAGAGCTTCGACACGCTTCTCCATCCGATCCAGCCCCTGCTGGATTTCGCGAAGAACTGTGATCTCATCGGCATCGCCATCCGGGCGCCGGGAATGGCCTTCCTCTGAAAACAACTTGATGAAGCCCACCACAAGAAATGCAGTTGCCAGGCCACCGATCACCACAAGAGGAAGAAAGATAATAAAACTCATCAGGGGTTCCTCCAGGGTTCACGTTGAAGCTTTTCAGACCATGAGGATTCCGCCTGATGCGAGCGATCCATGATCAGGGTTTCGAGTGCTTCGATCCGCTTTTCCATCTGAAGCGCCAGACGGTGCAGTTCCTGGAGTGTGGCGGTTTCCTCAGAAGTCAACTGCTGGTCCAGTCCTTTGCTCTTCTTCATGACCTTGAGTGCCTCCAATCCAAGGCCGCCGATAATCGCAACCAGGGGGATGGAGAATATCATGACGACTGCAACAGTCCCCGGATCAAGATTCATTGAATCGACTCCTTCCATACCGGTTCGCTTTTTCCAGGAGAAGCCTCTCCTGGATTTCGATCGGCACCTCGGCCGATGCCATCGGACGATAATCTTCCCGCATCCAGCGGGCTTCTTCAAAGGCATCCTCTTCTCTTTCGATCAGGAGGACCCTGGAAGAAAAGAAAAGAGAAGCATGGTGCCCCAATGACATCATCATTGATCCGCTCAACGGCTTTCTGGAGAGGAAGGCGCCTCACTTTTGGTCTTGAGCGATTCTTTCAACGAAGCGAGTTCTTTTTCAATTTCCTCATCCTCCTGAAGCCTCGAGAACTCATCTTCGAGAGTGGGTTTTCTTCCGAAGTTGACCAGGTCGGCTTCGGCTTCCATGCGCTCGATCCGGTTCTCGAACCGTTCAAAACGCATGAAGGCTTCGGAGGTGTCCAGTTTGCGGATCTGTTCCTGGGCGACCCTTTTGGTGCGTGCCTGGATGTGGCGCTGCACCAGCACACGCTGCTTTTCACGGGCCGAAGCGAGTTTATCCTCGAGCTGGCGCAGGTCCTCCTGGTAGTGGTCGATGATGGATTCACACTGGCTGAGTTCCGATTCCAGCGATGCGGCACGATCCCTGTAGCGCTTTTTTTCATACAGGGCTTCGCGCGCCAGGTCTTCCCTGCCCCGTGAAAGGGCCAGCTGGGCTTTGTCCTCCCAGCGTGTGGCGCGGGTGCGGCATTCATCCAGCTGGCGGAGAATCTTCTTGCGGGTCGCCATCGATCCCGCGCAGCTGGCGCGGATTTCGACCAGAGTGTCTTCCATTTCCTGGATCATCAGGGATACCAGCTTTTCCGGATCCTCCGCCTTGTCCAGCATGGCATTGATATTGGAGCTGATGATATCCCGAAGTCTTGAGAAGATGGCCATTTTATTTTTCCTCCTGTGTTCAATCGTTTCGAAAGGGATCACAGACCGCTTTCGGATATTTCAGTTTTTCGGTGTTGGAAAGACCGGCGAATAATCCGGTGTCATCGAGAGCCGTTCCAGTGTCTCATACAGGCGAAGAAAAACTTCGCGTTCCATAATCAAGGGTCCCTGATGGTTTCTCCGGAGAAGTGTAATCGAGGGGGATGCAGGAAGGTCCACCTCATTCGCTTCCTGATGCTTGACTATGCCCCACTCACCAATCGATGTGTCGAGCCAGTATCTCATCTGATGTTTCTCATCCTTTCATTAGGAGCCGTTTCCAATCACTAAAACAGCATCTGTGCCAGATTGATTGATTGTGTCTAAGCCTTGTAGAATCAGAGGGATGCATAGAGATTGAGGAATAACAGAAGATTTTGTGTGGATGTAAAATTGGGATTATCCACCACGATGTGGCGTATTACACTTACCCGGGCTTATTCGAAAGACATTCAACCCCGCGAGGAAGCGAAATGGCAGAAACAGGGAGAACACCCAGCGCCACACCCCCCCCTCGAATCGAAGCGATCGGGCGATCCGAGGCATTCCGGACTTTCCAGGGCCTCCTGTCGCGTGCAGCGCGTGTCAATCGCCCGGTTCTGATCATCGGAGAACGGGGAACCGGAAAGGAGCTGGCGGCAGCCGCCTGCATGCCTTGTCCCCACGCTGGCAGGCTCCCCTGGTGGCTCTGAATTGTGCGGCTCTCCCCCCGACATTGATTGAATCCGAGCTGTTCGGCCATGAAGAAGGGGCCTTCACGGGTGCGGGAAAAAAACGCCAGGGGAGGTTCGAACTGGCCCATGGCGGCACACTGTTCCTGGATGAAGTGGCACGCATCCCTCTTGAGACCCAGGTGAAGATTCTGCGTGTGGTCGAATACGGATCCTTCGAGCGTGTCGGCGGATCCCGCCAGGTGCAGGTGGAGGTGCGCATCATCGGAGCCACCAATGCGGATCTGCCTGAACAGGCACGCAAAGGGAATTTCCTCCAGGACCTGCTCGACCGTCTCTCCTTCGAGGTGCTGTTCATTCCCCCTTTGCGCGAGAGGCGTGAAGATATCCTCCTGCTGACCAACTATTTCGCATCGCGCATGGCCCTTGAGCTGGGGCTTGAAGAGGTGCCGGATTTCAGCGATGAGGCGGAGCAGGTGCTGCTTTCGCATCCCTGGCCGGGGAATGTCCGCGAACTCAAGAATGTGGTTGAGAGAGCCATCTATCAGGCGCACTCCGCCACTATCGACAGGATCGTCCTCGATCCATTCGAGGCTCCTTTCGATATCTGTTATGAGCGGGATCCTTTTAGCAGGGAGGTTGAAGCCGAGCCTTCCACAATGCCTCCTCCGGGTTCGCTTTTCGAGGGCAAATCCTATTCCGAAGCCGAGGCGGAATTTGAGGTCGGCATTCTGCTCGCCGCACTGGAGCGCGCCAGATACAACCAGAGACAGGCAGCCGACCTTCTGAAGATGTCCTACCACCAGTTCCGCTGGCTTTACCGTAAGCACCGCAAGGCCATCGAGGCACAGGTTCCCCCCCAGGGCCATGAATGACATGGCTAGAGAAACCCTTTATAATACAGTCAACGAAAATGCAGCGACATTCGGCTTCTGATCTGGAAATTCTGGTTGTGGATGACGAACCGATGGTTCGTGAAGTCGTTGTCGGAAACCTTGCCGAAAAATTCCCAACCTTCCGGATACGCCAGGCAGCCAGCGGAAACGCCGCTCTGGCGATGATCAATGAACGGGTGCCGGACCTGATCCTTGCCGATCTGCGCATGCCGGGACTGAATGGATTTGCAATGACACGGCTTTTGAGAAGCCGTGACCGAACCCGGCATCTTCCGATCATCGTCATTTCCGGCCTGAAAGACACAGCATCGGTTCTCAAGGCTCTGGAATTAGGTGCTACCGATTATTGTGTCAAACCCATCGACTTCGAACTTCTTGTGAGGAAAATCGAGATCATCGCGGCGCGCCTCCTGAATCTGCCGGATCTGGCCAAAAGGAACCGCAGCTCTCCGCGCCGTCGCCTCCAGTGCCCGTCAGCATCGATCATGACTGTCGCCTACCCGGAGCGTGAAGGGCTTTGGATCGACTCTCCTCTGGATATCGGTGAAGGGGAGCCTATCCTGGTAGATGGCTCCCACTTCTTTGAAGCCTTGCGCCTCAAGCAGGACAAACCAACATGGTGGACCCGTGTGGAGCACTGCCGGAAGGAAGCCGATCAGTATCAGGTGAAACTCCTGCTCGATCCGATTCCGCAGAAATACGATGAGCAGCTGCTGATCCTGAATCGTTCGAAGGATCGTTTCCGGCGATATTTCACAAATGGGCAGGAACCGATTGTTCTTGAATTTCCCTGCATGATTCAGAACCTGTCGGGAGGCGGGGTCCTGGTTGGAGGAACACTGCCCTGGAAGGCCGGGTCCCTCGTCACTTTGAATCTGACGGAGCTGATTCATCGCCTGGGATTGAACACCAATGAGACCCGGGGGCTTGCCATGGTCCGCTGGGCGAAAAAAAGCGGGTATCAGTATCAGGCCGGATTGCGTTTTGAGACCATCGACGAGGACCTTCGGCTTCAGATCATGTCCTACTGCCTGAGAGGAGCTTCGGCTCCTTCCGCCTTGAAAATGGCGGACAGAGTGTGAAGTATTATTCACACTGTAGCCCGGTGTGAGTAGAAACATTCACTGAAAAAATCGGCGAAATACCTGATTTCTGCCAGATTCACACAAAAACAGACAAAAAAGCCGGATCCGCCTGATGGCATGTTGATTGCACTATCACTGGTTGGGAGTTGGATATAACCTCAGGAATAAGGGCGCCTGAGGGGCGAAAGGAAGTGAATGGTTCATGTTCGGGTTCAGGGTTCAAAACAGCTGCACCATTAAAATTCTGGGGTTGGCCATCGGGCTGGCATGCGCCACACAGAGCAGGGCTGCCTGTGTGGATGATATCTATACCGCCTACCTCAGTCCGGGTCTGACTGTCCGTTTCCTGGTCTCTGGAAAGGGGCAGGCCATTGAATCTGTGGCGGTGATCTTCAAGAACTTCAAACCTCATTGTGTGGTCAATGCCCTGAATGGCCCATTCAGCGGCGGGAAGGGATCGCTGAATCAGTGCAAACTGTATATCCATGCCCAGGGGCCACGTTTCAAACTCGAAATGGAGGGGGCCTGGAATGACACCAACCGGCGTTTTGAAGGAACCTGGAAGATTGTTGTCGATGGGATCTGTCCGGTAAGCGGCAATTTCTCGGCAGGCGGTACAGGTGGCAATAACAACAACAATGATGGTGACGACGATGATGATGATGACGACGATGACGGTTCGGATGGCACCGGTGGCGCAGGCAGCCTGCGTGTTGACAGCGGAGCGGTCAGCCCCGAAGCCGAAATCATCGGCATCGACCTCCAGATCAATCCGTCACTGGTCCAGATTGTTCCTGGATCAACCCTTGGACCCAATGACTTCACTGCCATGCTGTTCGTCCGCCTGATCTACAGCAATGGCCGCATCGTTTCCGGGAAAGAACTGGATATCACCCAGCTGAAGATCATGGAATCGATGAATGGATCGGCCACCAATTCTCTGATGGGGATGACAGTCGGCGACTGGCTGGATGCGAAGGACTCGGATTCCCTGGCCGAATTGAAATCGATGAACCTCGACCCGCGGACATCGACTGCGGCGAGGATTGAAGGAATGCCCAATGTGCCCAATGGGGAATATCCGGTCTTTGTCGATTATGATGATGGGAAATTCATCCAGGAGACGACTCTGCGCATCGAAGCAGCCCCCAGCGCACCGGGCCAGGCGTATCAGATGCCGCCTCCACCACGCCGGTTATTTCACCGCGCAGTCAAATAACCCCCAGGCGGATTCATTCCACCTCAATCTATTCGAATGGTCGCCACCACCCCTCGGTGATCCGAGGGGTAGGGGGTTGCCAGAATGTCTGCGGCTTCGGCTTTCTCCCCCACGATTTCGGTTTTAAGGACATCCACCTTTTCTCCGGCATACCAGACATAATCGATCCGGTCGTGATGGTCTTTGGGGTCATCCGGGGAAGTGGTCGGAGTCCAGGTCCACCCCGGCCTGGCCACCTCATCGGGATAAATGGAGCGATAGGCATCCTTCATCCCCGCAGCGGCTATCGAGTGTGTGGCGGGGAACTCGACCTTGACCGGGCAGACCCCGGCCTTTTCAGCCCGCTGGGTCCAATCCTGAAATGAAGGCTCATTGAAATCACCTGTCAGAAAGACAGGTGCTCCGCTCATCAATGCCACCGGCAGTTCAGTCAGCAGGCTGTCAACCTGTTTGCCGCGTGCATCGCGGGCAGCCTGAATCAGTTCCGCTTCAGTGCTGAAGAATGGGGCATCATGATACGGGATTTTCAGGAACTGATAGGGCTGATAAGGGGCTGCGTTGAAGTGCACATTGAAGTGGAACAGTCTTTTCCCGGAGGGGTGCTGGATCACAATCCCCCATTTCCGCGGGGTCGAGGCGAGGATGGGATAGTGTGTGATGATGGCGGTTCCATCCCCCTGGTTGAAATAGTTCCAGCCGAGGCTGTCGGCGATTTTCTTGCCGTTATCCGGGCGGACTTTGTTGACTTCGGGACCGAGGACTTCCTGCAGCCCGACAATATCAGGAGATGCTTTTCTGATAACTTCCACAGTCTGTTCGAGTTTCTGGCCACCCGCTTCCCCGCCCACCCAGATATTGAAGGACATCACACGAACTGTTTCGGCTTGAGCGGGAGGTGCAACATTTCCTGGAAGAGAAAAAGGAGAGCCGGCAATCATGGAAATCATCAGGCACTGAATTATAGATTGTTTCATTGTCTTCCTCCAAACTGTTTCATCGCTTCCCAATAGACAACCGACATGGAAACACCGGCCTGTTCAGCCAGTTTCCGAACCACAGATGCTTCCGGAGCCGCTTTCTGCCCCATCCCGGGAACAGTTTTGATCGGGACACATCCATACACTGTATCGACTTCCACAATCTCGCGCTTCAAGGTGGTTCGCTCACAGCATGATCTCCGAATGCCGTAGGTGCTGGTGTGCTGCAGGAGCAGCTGTTCGCATTCTTCACGATGGAGGTCATGGCAGAGGAGGGTGATCAAGGCGCCGGGGCGTCCCTTCTTCATCTGGATGGGGGTAATAAAAAGATCGAGTGCTCCTTTGTCAAAAGCTGAGCACCAGAGCGGCTCAAAAAAATTCCGGATTCATATCATCGACTTCACATTCCAGGACCCAGACCGAATCTTTCAGGACTGGCTGAGATTCTTCTGCCAGAATGAGCCGGACCACATTCGGCATCAGCCCTCCTTCTTTGCTGCCGGCGCCCAGGCCGACCATCCGGATGGACATGGCGGGCCAGCTCTCACAAAACCGGGCCAGCGATACCGCCAGGCAGGCCCCGGTCGGAGTCACCGATTCGAAAGGGAGATCGACCGGGCAGGTGGGGCAGCCGCGCAGCAGTTCGATAGTCGCCGGAGCGGGAAACGGCATCAGCCCATGAGCCATGGTGGCCATTCCCCGCGACAGTGGCAGTGGCGAGCACAAAACCCTTTCCACACCGAGATGCGCAACTCCCTGGTGCGTTCCGACAATATCGAGAATGGAATCGACCGCACCGACTTCATGAAAGTGGATTTTGTCTGGAGTGGTCCCATGGACTCGCGCTTCCGCATCCGCCAGGAGTTTGAAAGATGCGAGAGAAGCCTCCACCACATGTCGATCCAGATCCGATTTCTCAAGGATCTCTTGGATATCGGAGAGGTGGCGGTGCTTCTTTTCTTGAGGGAAGTGAATGTTGACCTTATGGGCGGCAAGGCCTTTCCGTTTGACAGTCTCGAACTCTATCCGGGTCCCTTCGAATCCAAGGCGGCCAGGCAGGTCTGAAAATATCTTTTCCGGAACGCCAAGGCCGATCAAACCGCCAAGGAACATGTCACCGGAGAGTCCGGCGAATGCATCGATATAGAGAAGGCCAGCCATTGTCATCTGTCAAAGTCCTTGTTGAAAAGGGGTTCTATTTCGTGATCGAGGCTTATCATCCCCCGCAACGGGGAATTTTCCAAGACAGATGGAAAGCATCGGAATCTGGTTGCTTCCAAGGGTCGACCCGGTTTGATGTGGGCTTAACAAAAGTAGCGAAATATTATTGACATAGCCCTTTTGACTTAAACACAACACAAGGAATTAGATAAACCGGCATATCGTAATATATTAAATTTACTTCTTGATTATGTATCCATGAAGTGCTATTTTCTCTCAGATATGATTTTTTATTCGGCCAAGCCACAGAATTCAAAGGCCATTGATACTGTCAAGCCACATGAGGAGGAGCAGGAAATGAAACAAAGACTGTCAGTTCTCTTTTTCAGTTTGTTCTGGCTGGGATTTGCGGGTGAATTTTCACACGCGGAATTGTTCTGGGGTGGAGGTGGAGTGGATTGGGGTACCGGAGCCAGTGGCCCCAGCTCTGTGGTTTACCGGCTCGATTCAAATACCGGCCTGATCGACAAGACGATGTCTTTTGAAAGCTACGACTGGATGTGGATCAATGGAATTGCGGATTCGGGAAAATATCTTTATATCAGCCATAACACATATAATATTGATGGTGGTTCGTATATGGATACCCATGATTTCAAAATTGCGAAGGTCGACCGATGCTCCGGAGCAGTCCTTTCGGACGTCTCGATCTCAGGTTTTCTGGGACAGGGTTTTTCCCAGGTTAACGCACTGGATTTTCACGACGGGAATCTCTATGGAGTTGATAATGTCACCAGTAACTCGACATTACGGGGATATGCATTGCAAATGCATCTGGATCAGAACGGAGACGTGGTGAATTCCAGCGTAGGCGCTTTCGTCGGCCCTTATCCTGATTGTGGCCTGGATTTCAACAAAGCCAATGGTCTCTGGTATGCCACCTCCTGGGGATACACTCCGCCACCGAAAAAAGAAGGGAGCCTACTCTTTACCTCACCAGATATCATGAGCACCAATTTCACCCAGGAAGGAGTTGGCAACTCAGCTGTTTCCGGTATTGGCATGATCTCTGGTCTTGCGTTTAGCAAAACGGGAGACTGTTTCGCTGTGAGCTGGTATGGGGCGGACCATTCGGCAACCAGTGTCTATTCTGTTGATGTCACCTTGCGTACCGCAACTCCGCTCTATGACCTCGCACCGCAATTACCTTCTTCAGTCACCTACCTGGATGGCCTTGCGGATGTGAATATGGTCAGAGAGGGATGCAAGAAAGGTCCCTGGCGTTGCCAAGCAAGAGATGATGGAAGTCCTTTCAAAACCAAGTGATTGTATCCAGTACATTAATACCGGCAAGTAATTCTCTCA
>LMZT01000093.1 GCA_001567115.1 Candidatus Hinthialibacteria bacterium OLB16
CCGGGTTACGATCCAGACCGACTGGGGAAGCGAATATGATGGAGCCGCGCTTAGTCCGAAAGAAAACGGCTTTATCCGAACCATCGAATCATTCGGGGCGCAACACCGAGCCTCTCCTCCAGGCTGTCCGAATGCCAATGCAGATGTCGAAACCGTCCATGCCACCATTGAAGATGAATTCTTCAACTTGGAGTCCTTTGATAGCAGGGAGGATTTCCTTCGAAAAGTGACCACCTACCAGCACTGGTACAATCTGTCTCGCAAAAACCGCAGTAAAGGCTGGAGGACTCCCTTGGATATCTTGAATGAAAAAGACCCTCGGATGTCTCCGGCTGTCTTGATGCTCTCTCCCATCCTCCTAGAGGACTGGAGCCGAAGTCGATTTCCTCCTCCCCTAATCTCACTAAATCACTGGACACGGTGGGTGGATACCTTGTACCCATCCTTGACTGGAAATTCATTGGTGGAAATCGGCCATCAACCTTGACGCTGACAAAGCCCTGTTCATAGAATCAAATCACTCATGACAAGGAGAAATTCCATGCTGAAAAAACTGGTTTTTCTGCTGTTGCTGGCCTTTGCTTCGAGTGCGCTGGCCCAGAATCCGACCCCGGAACAGGTGATCAATGCCTTGAATGCCAAATGGAAAGACATCCAGGACTACCACTGCAAGATGCGCTCGCGGAACCGGCTGGGAGACCAGAAGGATGAAAAAAGGCTGGATTTCTGGTTCAAGCGCCCCCACCAGGTGCGCATGGAGGTCCTCGATGGAGATAAAAAAGGGAGTGTTCTGACACGGGATGCCAATGAAAAAATCCGTGCACGCAAAGGTGGCATCATGAGCCTGGTTCCTGTGACCCTGAGCGAGGATGATGGGCGCACACGGAACTTGAGGGGGCGCAAGTTTTATCTCGCCGACTGGGGATCTGTCATCCGGGAATTCATCGAGGGGGCGCGTGGAGGGCTGAAACTCTCCCTGCTGCCGGATGAAACCTTCAATCAGGTGGCCTGCACAGTGGTCCAGCTCGATGGGAAAAGCCCCTCCTCCTCGATCACCCGGGATGTGATCTGGGTGGATAAATCCAGCAATCTGATCCTCTGCCGGAAGCAATATGAGGGTGACATTCTGGTCAATGAGGTCGTCTGGTGGGATATCGAGCTCAACAAAAATCCTGCCGATGATCTGTTCACCCTGTAAGCAGGGGGTTGCCTGGTGGCGCGCCCGCTGGAAGGTGTCACAATTGGGCTGACCGCCGGGCCGACAAGGGCCTGGATCGATCCGGTGCGCTACCTGGCCAATGCCTCCAGTGGGGCTCTGGGCGCTCTCATCGCCGATGGGCTGGCGGAACTGGGAGCGGAGGTGACCGCTCTTTTCGGACCGGCTTCCTGTTTCCCGGAAAATCCTGAAGTCGAAATCCATCCCATCGAATCTCCCCGCGAACTGATTGACACAATCCAGAGTCTCGAGAAATCCGGCTTCAACCCCTGTTGCTGGATCCACTCCATGGCGGTGCTGGATTTTGTTCCTGCCGAGGCCAGCGGTGTCAAAGTTTCTTCGGATCAGCCTGAATGGGCCTTGAAGCTTGTCCCGACCCCCAAGGTGATTCGGTGCTTCAAGGAATGGTTCCCACAGGCGGATCTCGTGGGCTTCAAGCTCCTGACCGATGAGGATCCTGCTTCCCTGCGGGCCGCGGCTGAGAGGCTCGCAAAGGATGCGGGCTGTGATCTGGTGGTAGCCAATCCCTCACCGTTCAAGAACCCGAACCGCCATTGCGCCTACCTTTATGATTCCGGGTCCCAGCACTGGCAAGGCCCCCTGGTCAGTAAAACTTGTATCGGGCAGGGGGTGATTCAATGGATTCTTGCGCGTCCTTATGCTAATTCTTCCCTGAATTGCACAAGTGAACACTCATGATTGATCTGTCCTCTGTCCATCCAGTCATTTCCTGCGATGAAAAGCAGCTGGTTCATCATCTGTATCGATCCCTCGATGAAAACGCTTACCTGCTTGGGCTAATTCAGGATTACTCGGTCAAAGACCTGGCCGAGATGGATTGGGGAAGGTTTTACTGGTGCTCATTCGGCGGAGAGATCGAAGGGGTGCTGTATCTCGATATCACCGGCCTGGCTGTCCTGGACAATGCCTCACCCCGTTCGATCCGTGTGTTCGCCGAATTCATTCAGGAAAACCAGATGCATGTCGGGCGTGTGATCGCACGCAAAGAGGTGACCGAATATCTGGATCAGTGCCTGAAAAAACTCGATCCCCGCTGGCGCTGGATATCCCAGGCATTCGAAGAAGAGGGGATGATTCTGGATCGGGGGTCGATCTCCCCCCACCAGGAATCCCGCCTGCGTCTGGCCAACCCCTGGGAAGCACGCGATGTGGCCACCGGTTCCGCACAGGCCATGGAAGAAGAATTGCGGCTGCGCACAGGTGTCGAGGAATTCGAACGCCTGTATCGTTCGAAAGTCGACCTGATCAAAAGGAAACGCTACTACATCCTGCGCGAAAAAGACCGGATTCTTTTTCAGGCCTTTCTCTGCGCCAGCCTGCCGGATGCCAGCTTGATCCAGGGAGTGTGGGTTCCAGCCGATTTGCGCAACCAGGGGATTGCAACCCGCTGCATGGCCCAGATGTGCCGTGAGTGCCTGAAGTTCTCCGACCACCTCATTTTAAGGGTGCAGAAAAGAAATCTTCCGGCACATGCGGTCTACACCAAGGTCGGTTTCCGGCCCTTCATGGATTATCTTTCAATCTGGTATGACAACCCCTCCGGGCTTTAAGGCAGCACTCCAATCCGCGGGCAGAGTTTCTCCACACAGCAGATGACACACTGCGGTTTGCGCGCCTGGCAAACCTGCCTTCCATGGAGAATCAGGCGATGGCAGAAATCAACCTGCTCTTTGTCCGGGATCAGCTGGGCAAGCCCCCGTTCGATCTTCTCAGGATCTTTTTGATCAGTCAGGCCAAGGCGGCATGAAACCCGCTGCACATGGGTGTCCACCACAATCCCCGGGACTCCAAAGCAATTCCCCAGGATGACATTCGCTGTTTTACGGCCCACTCCGGCCAGCTGGACCAGATCCTCCATGGTGGAAGGAACTTTGCCGTTATAGCCATCCACCAGCGCCTGGCAGCAGGCCTGAATGTTGCGCGCCTTGTTTCGAAAAAAGCCGGTGCTGTGGATGGCCTGTTCGATGTCCTCGAGAGAGGCTCTCGCAAATGCCTGCGGATCGGGATAGGTCCTGAACAGCCCCGGGGTGACTTCATTGACACGCGCATCGGTGCACTGGGCGCTCAGGATGGTCGCGATCAGCAGCTGGAATGGGCTTTCATGGTGAAGCGCACAAATGGCCTCCGGGTAAGCCCGGGCAAGCTCTTCGAGGATCAGCGGAATTCTTTTTTTCGGTGGCTGCATTCTGGCTCTGGATTCTCCTGAAATGTCTGTCTTTTCAGGGAGTGATGAATTCACCGGTCGCCCCCACAGTTGGGCGCATCCTTTGCACTCCTGATGGTGGAGCTTTCCCGCTGCCGGTTTTCTCAACGCTGGCGTTGCAGCAGCTCTTTCAGCACTTCCTCAGGAGGCCGTCCGCCCAGCCCCTCGCCCGGAATGGCTGGTGTCGGGAGAGGTGGGGCTGTGGGGAATCCCGGGATTTGGGATTGCGGCGATTGCACTGTCCCATCCAGCAGGGTTGTAAACAGAAACTCCAGGATGGGATCGACCTCTCCGGGCCATTTGTCCTGAATGGCTTGAACCTTGTCCTGGATCGACAGGGTCGAATCTCCGGCGATGCGGCGCAACTCCTCCATGAAAAAATACCCCTGGGGGATGACACGGATTCCGAAAAGGTGGGAGCAGAACACCACCCCGCCCGAAGCCAGCCCGCCGAAAATCTGGTTCTGCGTTTCATAAGCCTTCTGGAAGGCCTCGGGTTCCGACAAGGGGGCATTTTTCGCTGCCTGAGAGGGCCGCCAGTCGAATGATTTCCCTTCGAGAGTCTTGATGGTCAATCGATCCCCTCCCAGGGTCACATCAGCCACCCCGTAGATCCCGCGCAATTGCCCGGCGGTCAGAGTGAAACGCTCATCGGTCGCCGCAAATGGGATCTGGCTGACCTGCAGCCAGATGCGCCCGGTTTTTTCGATCAAAGCCTTCTCGAATTTTTCCGGTGTATCGGCCTGATAGAGGTCCTGGTCCAGCGAGAACAGATCGGTATATCGGAAACGGGCCACCACCAGCGTGTTGGCCAGGATCTGGATTTCCGAAAGATCCCTCATCGGGGCAACTTCAATCTGGATGGGAGATGGAACCAGAGTTCCATCGATGATCAGATTGCCTGAAAGATAAGCCCCAGCCCCATTGGCCGCCGTGGCATTGGCCAGCCGGCCGCGCCGGTATCTGGCGATAAAATCCTGCTCGGAGAGTCCTTTGCCCACCGGAGCGGAGCGCGAGAATCGCACATTCTTCGACTTCAGATCGATCTCCTGGCGAAGGGCAGGATTGGATTCGCCAAGTTTCCGGATGACAGCGCTGACATCCGGGAAGAATCCCCTGATGGTGACCATTTCGGGCAGCTCGGCGGTCCCATCGAAAACCAGATCGGTAGCGGCCCGGAGCCCATGCAGGAATTCATCACGGGATATGTTGACCGCAAAGACCACCAGGCCATTGGCTTCCTGGATCAGCCAGGGATATTTTTCCTGAACCCGCTGGGCGCGCTCCTCCAGCTGGTCGGTATGCGGATCGCTGTAATCTGTGCCGGCTGGCTGAATATCTGCCGGCAGATCCTGGCTGAATGCGGCTCCCAGCCAGAGGGTCAATCCAGCCGCCAGAGCAACCGCACCGTATCTTTTGATTCGGATCATGAGTTCACTCCTCCAATCGAAGCATGAGCTTCAATGCTTGTATTCTACCGGTTTTGATAAAGATCCAACTCCCTGCGGGCCGCTACAAAAGGAAAATCAAAGGCCGGCGGGTAACGGCAGCACTGTTCGAGAAAGCCCCTGGCGCGTGAATGATCACCATCCAGCTGGCCACGCAGAGCGGAGGCATACAGGACATCATTGGTCCCCTGAATGGAATGCGAAACTGCAAACAGCAGCAGCTTCTCCGGCTGCCAGTCGCCTCCCTCGAGAATCTCCCACAGGACTCGCCGGGTGGTTCCCGCCTCCTCTTTGGAATAGACCGACAGAACCTGGCGTGCGATTTCATCCAGCCCACACTCCCGTGCCAGACGGTACCAGGCCAGACGGTAAGGCTCGAGGAGTGGATTGGGGGTCCGAAACTGGGTTTCAAACACACGCAAAGCGTGATTCGGGGGAAGGTCTGCGAGGGCGGTATCCAGATTTGCGGCTGCATCCCAGATCGAGGATCGGTCCGGGGCCGAATCAAAAGCCTTCCTGGCGGCATTTCCAGCTCCTTGAGAAAGTAACACCGCACATTTCCAGTACAACTCAGAGGGGCGGTCCTGCATTGATTCGGGCCACTGGACCTCCTTCAGCAACCGGCAGGCTCGGGTGGCATCCCCAAGCCGCGCCGCAGCTCCCGCCAGCCAGGGGACACTGTCGATTGGCTCGCTCAGCTGCATGGGCAGGCGGGCTGCCAGGCTCCACAGGCCCTCCGGGGTTGCCTCCCTGAGCCACAGATGGGCCAGGGTTTCGAAATCCGAAGATGGCTGCCCCATGGTGGAGGCTTCCATGGATCTGGACAGATCCCGGGCTTCCTGGATTTTTCCCTCCCAGAGCATTCGCTGAAGCAGCATCTGCCCTCCCAGATGGGACAATTCACGGGATGCCATCGCTTCCAGCATGAAGGTGTGAGCCTGGGTGGGATCATGGACAATGCGGGCGAGCAGCAGCCTGTTTTCCAGGGTTGGAGAAAGTGTGTAGCGGTTCTCAAACTTTTCAACCAGCTGTCTGGATGGAAGCAGGTTCATCAGGAAATTCTGCGCCAGGCACATGGAATCCACCCCGAGTTCAGGTGTCTGGAGAAGTTTGTCGATTACCTCGAAGGCGGCATCAGGGCGCTTCATTCCGAGCAGGGCACGTGCTTCCAGGGTGCAGGCGGTGGCATAAAAAACATCATCCGGAAGCGGCAGAAAGACCTGCTGCGCCTGCCGTGCTGTCCGCAGGGCATTGGACCAGTTGGCTGACTGGCAGGCTTGCTCGGCGATCACGAGAAGCTGTGTGGGAATCGACTCCAGTGCGACCTGCCTGAGGTCTTGAGTTTTACGGCTCATTTCCTGGGACTGGCTGTCCTGGGCCAGTGCCGGTTCATCCAGCAATCCGGGATGGAGGATCTGCTGGCTGGATACAATTCTTGAAACGAGCTTTCCCTCCGATGGGGCCTGGAAAGTCACACGGTAGCAGCCAGCTGCCCCGATGGAATACAGAATGGCGCTCGGAGTGGGGGGTGGAATCACCACCTCGGCATGGTCCAGAACTGCCTCTCCGGTCGAGGCGAGCACCTCGAAATGGTGGATGCCGGCCTGCAGGGGAACTTGCTCAAATGCCCAAGGCTCCAGAATCTCAGGGGCATGGCCATCCCGAACCAGCCGAACTGCCTGAGAGTATGGGTTGTGAACCCATACATCCTGATAAGCGGGTTCATGAAAAAGGGCGAACAGGACTCCCCCGGCTACAAGCAGCCCCGTCAGGGCAGCAATCCACAGGTTTCGTTTTGAGAACATAATTTCAATTTATCATTTTGATCCCGCAAGTGAGAGATGGGATAGATCTTCGGGTTTCATCAGGGAATCGCGAGGGATAGGGAGCGCTTTCCAGGATGCTTCATAAGTCGAGAATTAATGATCCTGCCTCTCGCTTCAGGAAATCTTTTTATCCAATACACAAAATTCATTTTCCTCCTTAAAATGATACAGATTTTCTTAATTGTTTGAGGTTCCGAACCTTCAGGAGGAGCTGCTCTATGCCTGCAAGCCAGTCCCGTTCCCGGGCCGCTGTTCTCCATCGCTTGAAACCATTCACAGGCCAACACCTCTCTCAGATATCCTTTCCGCTGGGTGGGATTGGAACCGGGAGTGTGGGGTTATCCGGCCGGGGTGGATTGATCGACTGGGAAATTCTCAACCGGCCCAGTGTGGGGTCCTCCTACCCTCGCACTTTTCCGGTTCTGTGGGTTCGGGAAAAAGGAAAGAACCCGATCTGCAAGGTGCTCGAAGCCCCTCCTCTGCCGCCCTTCCAGGGGGGTGGTGGCGGGGATCCCCACCTGAATGGTGAAGGGCTTCCTCACATGGATTCCTGCACTTTCCTGGGCGAATATCCTTTCGCCTGGCTGGATTTCAAATCGCGATCTCTTCCAGTCAGTGTCCAGCTTGAGGCTTACAATCCATTCATCCCCAATGATCCGGAAGCGAGCGGATTTCCTGCCGCCATTCTGCGCTACAAAGTCACGAACCGTGCCAAGTCACCTGTCCAGGTGACCCTGGCCTGGAGCGTGTTCAACATGATCGGCTCGATCGGCGTCGCGGATCGTGACCCCGCCATGCGCACAGTCGAGTTCGGATATGGGAAGAATATCAACCGTTTGATCGATACCGGCTCTCTGCGGGGGATTCATTTCTGCACAGAAAAATATTCTGGGGATCACCCACGCGCAGGTGACCTGGCTCTGGTGACCCCCAATCGCGATGTCACTCTGATGCGCTGCTGGCTGCGCGGCCCCTGGTTCTCACCGATGCATGACTTTTGGGACACCTTCTCCACCACCGGGTTGTTTATCGATCACGATTATCCCCCCAGTGATGAAAATCAGAGCGATGCCGGGGCGGTCGGAATCCGGCTCTCGCTGAAACCCGGGGAGTCCCGCGATGCCGTGTTTTATCTGACCTGGTATTTCCCGAACTTCGAAAAATACTGGCATGACTGCGGTCAGGCCGGTGGCTGCTGTCCACCGGCTGGAGGAAAACCTGTCTGGAAAAATTATTACGCCAGCCGTTTTGAAAACGCACTGGATGTGGCGGAAAGGCTTCACTCTGAAGAGGCTCATCTTCATCAAAGGACACAGGCCTTCCATCAGGCTTTGTTTGGTTCCAGCCTGCCTGAGGAAGTCCTGGATGCAGTGTCCAGCCAGATGGCGATCCTGAAGACCGCCACGTGCATACGCCTTCCTGATGGCACTTTTTATGGCTTTGAAGGTTGTGCACCGATGTCCGGCTGCTGTGAGGGATCCTGCACGCATGTCTGGAATTATCAGCAGGCTCTCCCCTTTTTGTTCCCATCGCTGGAAAGGTCGATGCGGACCGCCGATTACCAGTACAATCTGCGTGAAGACGGCGGAATGTGTTTTCGATTGCAGCTTCCTCTGGGTTCCAGCCCAAATGATTTTCATGCCGCAGCGGATGGCCAGATGGGCGGGCTGATCAAGCTCTATCGTGACTGGAAAATCAGCGGAGATGACACCTGGCTGGAGAGTCTCTGGCCCCGGGCCAGAAAGGCCCTCGAATTTGCCTGGGTTCAGTGGGATCCCGATCAGGATGGGGTGATCGATGGCATTCAGCACAACACCTATGACATCGAATTTCATGGCCCGAACCCATTGACCGCTTTCTTTTATCTCGGTGCCCTGCGTGCCGGAGCGGAAATCGCTGAGCACCTCGGAGAATTTGAAAGCGCGGATCGTTACCGTGAGATTTTCCGGCAAGGCGCCACCTGGGTGGAACAGAACCTGTTCAATGGCGAGTACTTCATTCAGCAGCATGACCCGGAACTGGCCCCCATGAATCAGTTCGGGCCGGGGTGCCTCACCGACCAGCTGCTTGGCCAATGGATCAGCAGCCTCTCCGGCCTGGGAGATTTGATCGATCCCGGGTTGGTCAGAAAATCGTTGAAATCCATCTTTCGCCACAACTGGAGAAAAAGCCTGAAAGACCATGCCAACATGCAGCGTGTGTATGCCCTGAATGAGGAATCCGGCTTGCTCCTGTGTTCCTGGCCCAGGGGGGCCGTCCCAGGGTTCCATTCCCTTACTCGGATGAAGTCTGGACTGGAATCGAATACCAGGTTGCCTCACACCTCATTCTCGAGGGGCTGGTGGAGGAGGGATTGGAAATCGTGCGAGGCGCAAGAGACCGTTTCGATGGCATCCGCCGCAACCCCTGGGATGAATTCGAATGCGGCCACCATTATGCACGGGCCATGTCTTCCTATGGCCTGCTGCTGGCTTGTTCCGGGTTCCAGTTCGACCGGGGAGCCGGGCTGATTGGTTTCGATCCCAGGCTGCCCGCCGGAAAATTCCAGTGCTTCTGGAGCCTCGAGGGAGGGTGGGGAATCTACCGGCAGAACCAGCGGTCCGAGGTGGAAATCGAAGTCATCGAAGGAACTCTCCCTCTGAAAACGCTGATCCTGCCCGTTTTCAAAAAGCGGCTTGATGTATCAGTCACCCTGGGGGCGAAAAAATTGAAAGCCTGGATGACTCCTGAAGGTTTGATTGACCTGCAGCAGCGGATCACCCTCAAGGCCGGGCAGCGCATGCAGATTTCGGCGAAGAAAGCGAATCTCCATGCCTCATGAGGCCATCATTTACCGAACCGCCACACCTGAAGAGATCTATGATCTGCGCTGGAGGGTCCTGATCGCTGGAACTCAGCGCGATTCGCCGGAATTTCCTGGGGATTTTCACCCGGAGACACTGCATATCGGCGCCTTTGCCGGAGAGGCCATCATCGGGTGTGCGAGTTTTATCCCCTCCGAATGGGATGGAAAGCCTGCCTGGAGGCTGCGGGGGATGGCGACCGATCCGGACTGGCGGAATCGGGGGGTCGGGCGCGCCCTGCTCCGATTCGGAGAACAGGAAGCCCTCAAAGCTCATGTCTGGCCTTTCTGGTGCGATGCGCGTGTGAGTGCAGTCGAGTTTTACCTGAAACAAGGCTGGAACCTGGCTTCAGAAGAATTTTTCGTTGAAGCAGTCGGACCTCATCGAAAGATGGTAAAGTCGCTGCCGGTTCCTGCAGTGTCACTTAATTAAATCTTCTCGGGAGGCATGATTCACATGGTCACTTCACCCCGGTCTGCTGGCCCTTCCTTTAACTGCCAGCCCCCCCATCCCAAAAGATACAATCCCTGCATCGGCCTGATCGGCTGCGGCGGGATCAGCGAGCAGCACCTGCGTGCGTATCAGAAGGCAGGCTACCGTGTCATTGCCCTGTGTGACATCAATCTTACGAGCGCGGAGCAGCGGCGTGATGAATTTTTCCCCCAGGCGGAGGTGATGACCGATTACCGCCGGCTCCTCGACAATAAAGAGATCGAGGTGGTGGATATCACCACCCACCCTGAGGACCGCGTGGCATTGATCGGCGACAGCTCGATGCAGGAAAACATGTCCTCTCCCAGAAACCTTTCGTTCTGGATCTGGAGGTGGGAGAACGCCTGGTCGATCTGGCACGCCGCCGAAAGGTGCTGCTGGCAGTCAATCAAAATGGACGCTGGGCGCCGCATTTCATGTACCTGCGCCAGGCAGCCCATGCAGGCCTGCTGGGGGCGCTCTCCAGCGCTGATTTCCTGGTCAGCTGGGATCATAACTGGACTGCCGGGACACCCTTCGACCGGATCCGCCACCTGATCCTGTATGACTTCGCAATCCACTGGTTTGATATCGCTCTCACCTTTTTCGGCAAAGAGCAGCCCGAGAAAGTCTCGGCTTCCATGCGGGTTGCACGCGGCCAGCGCTCCAGGCCCGCCCTGCTGGCTCATGCGCTGGTGGATTTCCGCCATGCCCAGGCCACCTTTTCTTTCAATGGCAACACCCTTCTTGACACCCACGATCAAACCCGCCTGGTGGGTGACCGAGGGGTGGCTTTCAGCCAGGGGCCTTCTCTGCAGAAGCAGCAGGTTTCTCTGGCCACCTCCGATGGAACTGTGCGCCCACGCCTGAAAGGGGCCTGGTTTCCGGATGGATTCGCGGGCGCCATGGGGGAGCTTCTTTGTGCGATTGAGGAGGGAAGGGAACCCTCTCATTCTGCAAAGGATAACCTTCGCAGCCTCGCAGTCTGCTTTGCCGCAATCGCCAGCGCCGAAGAAGGAATGCCACGCATTCCCGGCCAGGTCAGAAGCATCGAAGGCGCCGGAAAAATGACACCGCGTCGGTAAATCAGAGAATTTTATCCACAGGGGCTGATTTCGTGGGTGTGTGTAAGGTGTTGATCGCAATAGGGTTAAAGTGAGATTCAGGACTGGAGTGAAAGAGGGGCTTGACAGGCGGGGGGGGATTGGTATGATTCCATTTTGCCCGCGAAGAAAAGTTCGCGAGGCTGTTCTTTGACAACTGAGTGAGAATATAGCCTGCAAGGAAATGCAAATCTGTGTAGAGGGCATAAGCCCGTCTGTGATGAGTTGTATTCCCAAAAACAAAACACATCCGATGAAGCGAATAACTCAAAACGTCGTTTCATTGGTTGCCAAGATCAAGTGACAATGGAGAGTTTGATCCTGGCTCAGAACGAACGCTGGCGGCGTGGATAAGGCATGCAAGTCGAACGGGCTTTAACGGGTGGTAACATCTGTTAAGGCTAGTGGCGAACGGGTGAGTAACACGTGGGCAATCTGCCTCGAAGTGGGGGATAACATCGGGAAACCGGTGCTAATACCGCGTAATATCCAGGGATCGCATGTTTCCTGGATCAAAGGTGGGGATCTTTCGGGACCTACCGCTTTGAGAGGAGCCCGCGGTCGATTAGCTTGTTGGTGAGGTAATGGCTCACCAAGCAATGATCGATAGCCGACCTGAGAGGGTGACCGGCCACACTGGGACTGAGATACGGCCCAGACTCCTACGGGGGGCAGCAGTCTAGAAGCTTCGGCAATGGGGGAAACCCTGACCGAGCGACGCCGCGTGCAGGATGAAGGTCTTCGGATCGTAAACTGCTTTCGCTGGGGGAGAAATGCCTGGAGGTGAATAATCTTCAGGTTAGACGGTACCCAGTAAAGAAGCCCCGGCTAAGTCCGTGCCAGCAGCCGCGGTAATACGGGCGGGGCGAGCGTTGTTCGGATTCATTGGGTGTAAAGGGTGCGAAGGCGGTCGTCTAAGTCGAAGGTGAAATGTCTACGGCTCAACCGAGGCATTGCCTCCGATACTGGACGACTTGAGTGCGGAAGGGGAGCGTGGAATTCCTGGTGTAGCGGTGAAATGCGTAGATATCAGGAGGAACACCGGTGGCGAAGGCGACGCTCTGGTCCGCAACTGACGCTCATGCACGAAAGCCAGGGGAGCGAACGGGATTAGATACCCCGGTAGTCCTGGCCGTAAACGTTGGGCACTAGGTGTGGGAGGTATCGACCCCTTCCGTGCCGTAGCTAACGCATTAAGTGCCTCACCTGGGGAGTACGACCGCAAGGTTGAAACTCAAAGGAATTGACGGGGGCCCGCACAAGCGGTGGAGTATGCGGTTTAATTCGAGGCAACGCGAAGAACCTTACCCGGGCTTGACATCACCGAAAGGATCCATGCTCACTGGAAACAGTGAGATTAGGAAGACAGGTGTTGCATGGCTGTCGTCAGCTCGTGTCGTGAGATGTTGGGTTAAGTCCCGCAACGAGCGCAACCCCTATCGTCAGTTACCAGCGGTTCGGCCGGGGACTCTGACGAAACTGCCGCCGACAAGGTGGAGGAAGGTGGGGATGACGTCAAGTCAGCATGGCCCTTACGTCCGGGGCTACACGCGTACTACAATGGCTGGTACAATGGGGTGCAATACCGCAAGGTGGAGCGAATCCTCAAAACCAGCCCTAGTTCAGATTGGGGTCTGCAACTCGACCCCATGAAGGCGGAATCGCTAGTAATCGTAGATCAGCACGCTACGGTGAATACGTTCCCGGGCCTTGTACACACCGCCCGTCACATGACCCGAGTCGTCTGCACCCGAAGCCGGTCACCCAACTCGCAAGAGGGGGAGCTGTCCACGGTGTGGAGGGTGAGGGGGATGAAGTCGTAACAAGGTAGCCGTTGCGGAAGCAGCGGCTGGATCACCTCCTTTCTAAGGAGCAAGGGCAGGAGATTCTCTTCTCTGGAGGGATGAAAAGAAACCCCCGGTCTCTGGAAGACTTTATGCCTTCCTTCTTTCCGGGCGGCCCGAAGCCCAAAGAGAAGTCTTTATAATCTCCATTAGTGCCCTCACTCCCACGGTCGATTACAATCCTCACCACAGACGGACTTACGTTCTTTACACGTTTCCATTTCCTGAATAGCTCATCAAAAGCCCCTGAATCTGAAAAGATCCAGGGGCTTTTTCGTTGTGCTCCAAGCCGGGTGCAA
>LMZT01000094.1 GCA_001567115.1 Candidatus Hinthialibacteria bacterium OLB16
AATGGTCGGGGCGACTGGATTTGAACCAGCGACCTTTCGGTCCCGAACCGAACGCGCTACCAGTCTGCGCTACGCCCCGACTCCCACGCAATCTAACTGATTCCTCACCTGAATTCAATCGTCTCCAAACCCACCTCAACGCGCTTCCGGATGGGGCTGGTCAACCCGCATCAGGAATGGCCTCACCGCATCCCTCCAGAGCCGATACCCATCGCGGTTCATGTGCAATTGATCTTCAAGGAACAGCTCATTCCTTGGCAATTGGTCCGTATCGAGCATCGGGGTGAATACATCGACATAGAAAAGGCCCTCATCGCTGTTGCAGTATTCCTGGATTTTTTCGTTCAAGTCCCGGATCTCTGACTCCAGATGCCATCGTGAAGGACTGGGTTTTATCAGAATGAATCCGATCCTTGTTGTGGGATCGGAATCACGAATCCTTTTAACAAGTGCTTTGCAGTCCAGCAGCACCTTTTCAACAGATTTTCCATTGGCCAGGTCATTGTCTCCCGCGTAAACAATCACAGTTTTCGGTTGATATGGAAGCACAATTCGATTGGCATACCAGACAACATCCTCCATCTCGCATCCACCGAAGCCCCGGTTTATGACCGGCAGGCCAGGGAAATCTTCCTCCAGGGTCTCCCACATTCGGATCGATGAACTTCCAACAAAAACAACCGATCGTAATGTGGGTGGATGGACACTGTCACTTTCCTCGTATTGGCGGATTTCCTCCTCGAAGTTTCCCGGATTACAATTTGCATCGACCGGTCCACTCAGGAGCACAACAATCTGGAGAACCCCTGGTATTAGATTCAGCATGATTTTGTCAGTCACCCACCTCATCTCCTTGTGATTTTGAACTTTCATCCAGATCGAATACGGGGCCATGCAATCCAAGGGAACGGCTGCATTCCCGCAGCATCCGCTCAGCGATTTTTTCCCAGATCATATCCTGGGCGATTAAATCCCTTCCTTCACTCCCCAGCTTGCGTGCAACTTCCTGATCGAACAGGACCATACGAATATACCTTGAAAACTCTTCTGGATTGTCACTGACCAACAGGTGTTTATCCGGTTCGACAGGCAGCCCCAGAGCGGCTTTGGGTGTTGCAATCACCGGGCAGCCCGCACCGAGATAATCCAGAACTTTGATGGATGTTCCTCCGCCAGAGAGTTTAGGTGCGATGCAGAGATCCGCCGCTGCCAGAACCAGATCTAAATCCTCGACATAGCCGATGAATTCGAATGGAGGAATGGGGGTTTCCGGTTCCGGTATGCCAGCAGCCAGCCAGCGGATATGAAAGGGCAGCTCACCAATGTGAGGAATCACCTTTTTCGAGAACCATTCCAGGCCTCGTCGATTCGGCCCATAGTCCAGCCTTCCTACAAACAATCCGATTTTTTCACCCTCATAAATATGCCAGTTCGATTTCCACTGGCCAATTGATTCCTCACTGACCATGCGTGCCAGGTGTGTGCCATGGGGAATCACACTGATCCTGGGAGGGCGCGGCTGGAGAGCTTTTTGGAGCCGGCAGGCCTCTTCGACAGTGGTTGTAAACAGGCGGTCGGCATGACGGTATAAATGCTTCGCATAAAACCAGAGAGGGGAAGGGAAGGGTAGCGAAAGAATGCCCCCTGCGAATCCGGGCCTGGAATCATCGACAGAAACCCCCCAGGGAACCTTCAATTCATGAGATGCCTGATGGGCTCCGCCTGCGGACCATAAGCCCTCAGCCAGGATGAAATCAGGTTCAAATTCCTTTGCTTTCTGAAGGATCGATTGGCGAAATTCATGACTGAAGGTCTGCCGGATCGATTGCCATGCGACCTTTCCTATCCCTGGTTGTACAGGGCTTTGAGCCGATAGCAGGGGTTCCCAGGGGAGGCGGGAAGGCCCGGGTGGGGGGCTGAGGATCAGGAGGTCGCATTTGTCAACAAGCGGTGTGTAAAGCCCGACAACACGATTTTTATATCGGGAATCGACCGGATCGAGAGGGAGCCAGCTGATAACAAGAAGCCTCATAGAGACAGGTTATGCGATTTTTGTTTTGAGGTGAATGAGTCAAGGCTCAAACAGGGTTAATTCACACAAAAAGATCATCTCTTCGGTCGTGTATAGACAAGCCGGACGGCTCCATTCAATCATTTCCTCTTGGGACCCAATTGCGACAGCGGTAATTCTGTTGATCTTTACAGACCCACATCGCTCAGGCACCTATCTTGGATCTGATGGGTTTGTTTTGAATAATGAACTGAATTGATAATCAAGCGTTGTGCAGCGGTGGAGGTAGTTTGGTGTCACCCAAAAAAATAAGGATTCTGAAGAAAGAGTTCTTCCTGGTTTTGTTCGCGCTGATTTTTTCACTCGCTGCTGCCGAGATGATAGCAAGAAATTTTTATGGATTTCAAACCAGACCACCCACAAACATCAAATTTATCCCGGCGGAACAGCCAGAACAGAGTTACGCTCTTCCTCCAAATTCCAGCATGGTATGCCTTGGAATTCCTTTTACAACAAATGAACTCGGACTTCGAGACGGTCCCATTCTACCCGATTCGGATAATCTGTTTCGTATCCTTTGTTTCGGGGATTCAATAACTTTCGGGAGTGGTGTTGCAACAGAAGAAACATATCCAAATGTGCTTGAAAACACCCTTCAGGCTCGAGCTGGAGAAGCCGCAAAGATTGATATAATTAATGCTGGAGTGGGTGGATACAACTTTCAGAACATCCTGGCCTCTGCAAATAAATTGATCAGCGTTCTCCATCCAAATGTTGTGGTATACGCTTTTGTTGAGAATGATCTTGATGACAGTTTCTCTCCGGGACCTCGGGGAGCCTTGGTGGAAATGGACCCTCTCAAAAGTCCAGATGCGGCATTTATTGAAGTCTGGTATGGTGCTAAATGGAAAAACCGGCTATCTCCGAAATCATTTCTCTTCAGTACATTCGCTCTTTACCGATTGTTTTCCAGAATGATCAACCCCTACCCGATGAACAAGCTCCCTCTGCTGCTAGGATCAGGCCCCGAAACAAAGCAGCGTTGGAAACTCTGGGAAGAAAGGTTGCTAAAATTGAAAGAGTCCTGTGATGGATCTGGCACTCGATTAGTACTGTACCAGGTTGGCATGCGAAACCGGTCTGAAGTCCTCTACCGGAAGTTTAAAAGTATTTGTGAGCAACATGCCATTCTCTTTGCATCGACACTGCCATTGTTTGATCACTACACATACTCGAAGCGTAATTCCCTGAGGTATGATCCTCACCCGAACAAAGAGGCCCATCAATTGATGGCTGCACGTCTGGACTGTTTTCTTCAGGGGTCTGGAGTACTTCCCGAAGCCTGTGTTCGAATGGATAAAACTGATTGCAGCAACGATGAGGAAATCGATCTGAATGCTGAACGCACGATTCAGTTGATTGCTGATGACATGCCTGCTGAGATCGACTTGACCAATAGTGAGGGAATTATTGGAATCCTGGGTGGAATAGGACTGGAAAGGCGTATGGCTCGCAGCTGTCTGTTTCGATTGGGTGGTGCCGGTAATAAAATTGCTGTTGAGAGTAAGGCTCTCCTGGGAACACCTGCCGAACCTCAAACCCTCTCTGTGCGTATCCAGGATTCCTCCCTTAGCGCTCCCATCCCTGTGAACGAAGAATGGTCTACTGTAACATTCGATATTCCGTTTGGCATGGAGAATCAGCTCATTGAAGTCGAGTTGATAGCGAACGGTCCAGTTCATATCCCCACGTTAGCTGAGAGAGAGGGTGGGGCAACACCATATTCAGTAGAGATACGCAGGATCAAGCGGATTCACTCCTCTGACTCTCTTTAACAAAATGTTTTTTCAGAGTTTTGCGGAAGAGCCTGTTTTGTGAAAAAATATTGCCGGATCTACTTCAGGCTGGGCGCAGGAAAGAATTGAGTAAAGGCTCAAACAGGGTTATTTCACACAAAAAGATCATCTCTTCGGTTGAGTATAGACAAGCCCGACAGCTCGATTCAATCATTTCCTCTTGAACCCCGATTGCGACAGCGGCAATTCTGAGGGAAGGCGCAAACAGAAAACGAGGGATGGTTCTCATGCGGTGTAAACTTCTTCTTGCTGTTATATTTTTTATGCAGGGACATGTCTTGTTGGCTGCAGAATCACTGCACCCCGGTCGATTCGAAATGACGCTTGTCGATGATCAGGCAATCGGTTATGCAACTTTCCAGAGCCATAACCAGAAGGTCATCCAGAACCCGCACGGAATATTCATGGCCTATATCCGTTCCCGGAATGAGCCATACACAGCACAAAACTGGCGTTTGATTCGATCGATTGATGGTGGGAAAACATTCGCTGTCATTCACGATGCAACAGATGCAACAAATCCCCCGGTTCTTGAAACAGATTTGCATGGGAATGTGTACATGATCCGCCAGGATTTCCTGAAGAACTCGGCTTACCTCTATATCATGAATCCGACTCGTGAGTATCGGGATCCATCGATCACCATGATTCCGGATGCTGCAGCAGGCAAATATTCCATGGTGATCGATGAACTGCGCAGCAGGTTGTATTACTTTGCTCATAACAACACGTTTCATGTTCTCGATCTGCAGGGCCGCCTTCTGTCTTCCAATGTGCTGATACGTGACGGATCCCATGCCTGTCTGCAGTATCCATTGATGAGCCTGTCCAGAGATGGTGTTCTTTATGCAGCATGGACAACTCAGAAACATGAGAAATACCTTTACTGGGACATTCATGTGATGAAATCTCTGGATGGCGGGAATACATGGATGGATTTAAAAGGGCATGTTCTGCAAATCCCGGTTGTCGTCGATGACTCAGGTCCGACCGACCGAATCACATTGAATGATGAATTTGAGGTCCACACATGGCTTTCAAGTTTCATGGTGTTCCAGAACAAACTGCATTTCATCTACCTGGCTCAGACCTCACCCTCCAGGCAGCATTATGTCCGGATCGATCCACGGACTGGCGAGCGTGAGGTGGATGCCATTTCAGAATTCAAAGGTGAAAAGCTTGCGCCGAAAGGACTGGATGGATTCTTTGCTTCTGGCGGAGGCCGCATTTTCTGTGTTCATCAGCAGGATGGAAAACTGGTCTGTATTTCATCCTGTGACAATGGCCTGTCCTGGAAAGATGTCGCTGTCTCGGACAACCAGTTCAATCCCTATTCGATCAATGGTTGCCGCCATGTGACTCCCGATGGATATATCATCGGTTCATTCACCGATCAGGCTTCTGGAGGCGGTCCATCAAAGGTTTATTTCATCAAATTGAAAGTCAATTGATGGATGTCCAGATTGTTCAGCGATGTAAATCATCCAATCGGCCGTACAGGCCGACAAAAAATCATGATTTACTTATTCGAGAACCCATGTTAGCTTCTTTCTCCTGATATGGAATATTTGCTTGCGGGGTGCACCATGAACAAGAGCAGTTCTCAAGGAAAACAGATTCACCAGACAGACCTCTCCCATACTTCCCGGCGATCTGACACAAAACCAGGCAAACTTTCACGAAGGTCATTCCTTGAAACCAGCAGTGCAATCGCACTTGGGTCGGCATTGGCTTCGGGTGTCTCATATTCTCAAAGCGATGCAGGCAGGAAAATCCGAATCGGTGTAGTCGGTGGAGGGTTCGGCTGCTCATTCCAATGGCATGAACACCCGGGATGTGTTGTTGCCGCTGTCAGTGACCTTCGCCCGGAAAGACGCCAGAGGCTCATGGATACTTACAAATGTTCCAAGTCCTACAACTCCCTTGAGGAACTGGTCCTTGATAAAGACATCGATGCAGTTGCAGTTTTTACCGATGGCCCCCTGCATGTTCAGCACACAGTTGAAGCAATGAAGCATGGCAAACATGTCATTTCGGCAGTGCCGGCAGCGTATGGCTCGATTGAGCAGGCTGAGCTCCTTCTGGAGACAGTCAAGAAATACGGCCTCACATACATGATGGCTGAAACAAGTTATTTCCAGCAGTTCACCATCTCTGCGCGTAAATTCCAGGAAGATAAAAAATTCGGCGAGGTTTTCTACTGCGAGTCGGAATATCAGCATGATGGCCTTGAGACACTTTATGTTGAAGATGGAAAGTGCACCTGGCGTTATGGGATGGCACCGATGCACTATCCGACTCATTGCACAGCACATCTTGTCAGTGTCACGGGGGAACGGTTGACTGAGGTGGTCTGTCATGGCTGGGGGAATGACGATCCAATACTCAAGGATAATGTGTACAAGAATCCTTTCTGGAATGAATCGGCCATGTTCAAGACTGACAAAGGCCATGGTTTTCGGGTAAATGTCTGGTGGAAGGGAGCGCATCGAGGTTGTGAACGCGCTCAGTGGATCGGCGATAAGATGAGTTTCTACAGTGAACATCCAAATGGTGTCGGCCCTGTCATTGTTCGAGCTGGTGAGCAAACCGAAAAAGATGATGCGGGTTATGTCCGCAACCTTCCCCAATTTGAAAATTATCAGCAGCCAGACTGGTGGAAAACAGACATGCTGCCTGAACCCCTGCGGCACCAGACCGGCCATCATGGCTCACATTCATTCCTGACTCATGAATTCATCGAAGCCCTCCTCCAGGAGCGCCGTCCAAAAGTCGATATCTATGAGGCGCTCGCTTATACTGTTCCTGGGATTGTCGCACATGAATCGGCACTGGCTGGAGGAGAGCTTAAAAAAATCCCTCAGTATGACCCGGCTTGATCTTCAATGAACAAAATGTCTGTATTTTCAATATGCTGGCGAGGACCACTCGGCCAGATCCCCCACAATGAAAAGGACTAAAATGCAGTCACGAATTCTCCTTGCCCTGGCTCACACTGCGATATTTTTTTTCCTGATAGTTCCAGCAAGTGCACAATCGGATCAGGCGGATGAGTCTCTGAAGCTGCGTGAAGAGGTTCAGAATCGAGGCTGGCTTGCTTACAGCTCCCGATCTGAAAATGGCACCTGGGATATCTTTCTCTCCAGGCCGGATGGATCTCAACGACAGAACATCACAAATTCAGCCGATTATGAGGAGGCAGCTCCGCGCTTTTCTCCGGCTGGCGACAAACTGATGTATCGCCGCCTGCCGAAAGGAACGACGATTAATCATGATCAATGGGGTTTTCAGGGCGAACTGGCCACATGCAATCCCGATGGATCGGATCCCCAGATTCTGGGAGGCGAAGGGGATTATCCCTGGGCTGTATGGTCAGCAGATGCAAAGAAGATCGCTTGTCTGACCAAAAAAGGAATCCAGATAATCGACCTGCAGAGCAGAGAGATCGAAAAACAGATTCCTCGGAACGGGATCTACCAGCAGCTGGCCTGGTCTCCCGATGAAAAGTGGTTCTGTGGAACCGCCAACTACAAAAACGAATACTGGACAGTTGTTCGAATGAACATTGAGACTTCCGAGATCAATGCCCTGCGCAGTTATCAGAACTGCACACCGGATTGGTACCCGGATTCAAACCATGTCATTCTTTCATCACGCCCGGCAGGCCAGGCAGGTGCAAAGGGGTATGGATATACCCAGCTGTGGGAAGTCGATGGCGAAGGGAAGCAGCACAAACTCCTTTATGGCGAGGATGGCCTGCACATCTATGGAGGTGCTGTATCACCTGATGGAGCCTATGTCATCTTTACCAGATGCCCCGAAGATGGCGGAGGCGCAGAGAAGTCAGGTGGCACTCTCTGCATCATTCGCATGAAAGATACGCCAATGGTCGGCGGTGAAAGCCCTGATCTGCGGCAACTGCATCCTGACGCCAAATCAGGCCCCATGATTGAAATCGACAAAGGCTGGGAGCCACATTGGACCTCTGCCGAAATAAAGGCGGCACCATGAAGAATCGAATGACTCGATACCCATCGGCCTGCTTTCTGCTGGCGTTCTTCTTCATTTCGTGCACTGGAAAGCCTGATTCCGGCGAAGATCCTGAGGTGACTTCACGCGGTTCCATCGAGGTCACAGCCGAACTTCAGGAGATACCGGGTGAATTTATCGACCGTTCTGATTATGACTACGCCTTTGTTATGAAATATAAAGTCCTGGAGGTGCATCGGGGCCAGCTGGCAGATTCTGAATACATTTATGTCGGCCACTATAACCCGCAAAAGCCACGCGATGCAGTCAGTGATGCGCGTGTGGATGATGTCGGCGGACGGCTTAAAAAATTCAACTCGGGAGATATTCACCGGATGGCTCTCGAAATGCCGATTGACGATCACTTCATGGGTGGGATTGTAAATCGATATTTCGATGAATATTCCGGTCCGGTCTACTGGGCTGTCTGGACCAATCCGGTTTCCAGGTGAAGGCTGGATGGTTTTCACTTCCCATATCTTTCTTTTTTATTTTCTTCCGTTCGTTCTTTTATTTTACTATCTCCTCCCCAAAGGAAGAAATTTATTCCTGCTGGTTGTGAGTTATATATTTTACGGATGGGAAGAGCCATGGTTTGTTCTTCTCATGTTCCTGGCTACCCTGGTGAACTTTATCTGTGGGCTTTTCATCTCACGCCCTGGGGCAACTCACACGGAAAGACATATTGCCCTGGTCAGCTCGATCATTGCCAGCCTGAGCCTGCTGGGTTTCTTCAAGTACTTTGTTTTCATGCAGAATAATCTGAACAGTCTGTTGTCGTTGTTCGGGCAGGAAGCCTTCCCTGTGTTCCTTGTCAGTCTTCCCATTGGCATCTCATTTTATACTTTTCAAAGCTTGAGCTATACCATTGATCTGTACCGTGGCGATGCGCGGCCGGTGTCGTCTTTTACTGACTTTGCCTGCTATGTGGCCCTGTTTCCGCAGTTGATTGCCGGGCCGATTGTTCGCTACAGCACGATTGCGGATCAGCTCATTCAGCGCGAACACCGCATCGATGCCTTCTCCTCCGGTGTGGTCCTGTTTATCCTCGGGTTTTCAAAAAAGATCCTGCTTGCCAATCCGATGGGAGAAATAGCCGATCCAGTGTTCGCTGCGCAATCTCCCACCACTCTGGATGCCTGGTTTGGTGTTGTTGCTTATGCCTTTCAGATCTATTTCGATTTTTCTGCCTATTCCGATATGGCTATCGGCCTCGGGCGCATGTTCGGGTTTGAGTTTCTGCAGAACTTCAATGCACCTTACCTGGCTGACAGCATGACGGATTTCTGGCGCCGTTGGCATATATCATTATCGACATTCCTGCGAGATTATCTCTACATTCCATTAGGGGGAAACCGCAAGGGAAATCTGCGCACTTACTTCAATCTGGCGATTGTCATGCTGCTGGGTGGTTTGTGGCATGGCGCCAGCTGGGTGTTTGTTGTCTGGGGCGCCTATCATGGAATCTGGCTTGCCTTTGAGAGATGGCGGGGCAAAGAGAGCATTTACCATTCTCTTCCGCATTGCCTGCGCATTCTTCTGACCTTTATCGTTGTTTTAATATCCTGGGTCCTGTTCAGATCCACCGACCTGCTGCAGGCAGGACTTTATCTCAAATCAATGGCAGGCATGAACGGATCATCGGGGGGATCCGTGCTCCTTTCTGCGGAACTGTATAATCCAGCACACCTGCTCCCTTTTATGGCCAGCATGATTCTCTCATTTCAACCAGTCCAGGCTTTTGAGTTGGCGAAATCGCTCTCATGGTGGAAACTGGTGCTGGTCTCAACCCTGTTCGTAATCTCAGTTTTAAGCCTGATTGTTCAGACCTTCAATCCATTTCTGTATTATCAGTTCTAATGGGAGAATCGGATGCAAAAAGATAGAGTCACTCACTTTACACTGATTCTCTTCTTCCTCGCATTGATCTTTGTCGATGCTGCCAGCCTGTTCACAATGCAGCTGCTGCAGAATCAGACACCGACAATCTTTGATGTAGTCACTCAGCCTCCTTCTCAACAGAACCTGCGACGTTTCGAAAATGACCTTGAGGATTCATCCTGGCTGGTCCAGCAGTTGAGGCCCTTTGTGCAATCTGTGCGCTTTTCCATGCTCAATGATCTGGGGAAAAAAGCGGTCCGGGGCCTTGATGGCTGGTTGTTTTATGATCTGGATGTCCGTTATCTGACTGAGCGGATTGATAAATCAGATGCTGCTGAAGAAGAGGTTGTCCACTCGATTCTTTCTTTCCGCAGGAGGCTATCTGAACGGGGGATTCAGCTGCTGCTGGTCCCCGCTCCCGGCAAACCAACCATCTATCCGGAGGAACTGACCCGGCGGGCCACGGGTATGAAAGCCCCTATTAATCCCTGGACCAGAAAAATCATATCCCGGCTTGAATCAGAGGGCATTCAATGCATCGATCTGTTCACCCTTTTCACTTCTCAAAAGAATGACCCCCAGGCATCCCTCAATCCCACTTATCTGATTCAGGATACGCACTGGTCAACCCATGGAATGATTCTGGCAGCCAGTTCAGTCGCCAGCCGGCTCATCGATCTTGGATGGACCTCAAGGGGGACTACTGACTACATTCAAAAGAGCATCAGCATGTCACGGCTCGGAGATGTCCTCAAAATGTCAAAAGTTCCAGGTATCGAATCCGTGTTCAAACCGGAAATTGTGAAGGCTGCTCAAATTCTTCATGCTGCCGATCGGAAGCCGTATGCTGATGACCCCGCATCGGATATTCTGGTCCTTGGGGATAGCTTTCTGCGCATCTATGAGCGCGATGAACCGGGATCCGCTGGATTTGTTTCACATCTGGCATGCTGCCTGAAAAAGCCGCTGGCTTCGATCATCAATGATGGAGGTGCATCGACTCTTGTTCGGCAGGAGCTTTACCGCAAGCCTGACCTTCTGAAAGGCAAGAAAGTAGTCATCTGGGAATTTGTCGAAAGAGATCTCAGATTCGGAACTGAAGGCTGGCAGGATATTCCCCTGCCTGAGGATCCAGCAAAGCTGTGATTCTGCTCAATGACTTCAGCGGGTATAGATTCTCCGCTGACATATATAAAATTCATAATCCTGGCAATGAATTTACATGGAGGTGGTCGATATGACGCAACCAATCCGAATCATGCCATGCCTTGACATGCAGAATGGGCGGGTTGTCAAAGGAGTTCATTTTGTTGATATCAAAGATGCTGGTGATCCTGTCGAATGCGCACTGGCTTATTGTCGTAATGGGGCTGACGAACTGGCGATGCTCGACATTACAGCGACAGTCGAAGGCCGTAAAACCATGCTGGAAGTGGTCCGGCGTGTCGCTGAGGTGACTACAGTTCCTTTTACTGTTGGAGGGGGAATATCTGATGTCACATCAGCCGGCGCAGTTCTGGAGGCTGGGGCAAACCGGATATCAACGAGCAGTGCAGCTTTCCGAAAGCCTGGCCTGATACCGGATCTGATCAAGGAATTCGGCCCAGACAAAATTACTGTCGCAATCGATGTCGATCGAAATCCGGCTCTGCCCTCTGGTTATGAGGTGTACATTGATGGGGGTCGTACAGCCACAGGTGCTGATGCGGTTCAATGGGCGCAGCGTGTGGATGGGTTTGGCGTCCAGGTTATTCTGCCTACAAGCAAAGCGGGTGATGGAGCGCAGACCGGGTATGACCTTCCGGTAATACGAGCCATTCGCCAGGCAGTATCCGCCGAAGTGGTCGCATCCGGAGGGGCAGGGAAGCTGGAACATTTTGTCGAGGCGGTTCAAGCAGGTGCGACAATCCTGCTGGCTGCATCGATTTTCCATTTCGGCCTCATCGAGATCAGCACTTTAAAAGAGTATCTTCGAAAACAGAATATCAGTGTCAAGTAAGCACGGGGTCACAGACTGGTCAACACAGAAGCAAAAACGCAATCCATCAATGCTTGTGGAGGTGGAGGAGAAAATCCTGCAAGACTACAGCATTGTTGTGATCGGCATCCTTCGCTGCGAAAAGAAGTGTCAACGGTCCCTGAGCACTCTTCTCGTGGAGGAACCGTACCGACTCACTGTCCGGATCGAGCTCCTTCCGGTATCGAGTGCAGAACTCATCCCATTTCTCAGGGTCATGCCCGAACCACTTGCGCAACTCATCGCTCGGTGCGATATCTTTCACCCAGTGATCTATTGCTGCAGCCTCTTTGCTCAGCCCGCGTGGCCAGAGACGGTCCACAAGCACACGGAAGCCATCCTGTTTTGAAGGCGGATCATAGATTCTTTTTATTTTGATCATGGCGTTTTTCTACACCTCTCTCCGTATAGGATCATGCGATAGAACACTGCCGGCCAGGTTTGCAGGATCCTTGTGCAGCACCCGGGTGCTGCCATCTCAATTATACTGTCCACGATCAGGAATTGCGATGATCCGGCGGGTCAGCGGTTGGGTGGAGCATCCCTGGTATAATGGGGGTTCTCGTTGTATTACCAGAGAGGGCAAACGAACCACCCTCTCATGGCCTGGCTTTCAGACAGGAGGTTGTGGCCCCTTATCTGTCCGAAGAATTTCAGCGGGGGGGATTCGGGTACCCTTCCAGGCACTTCAAGCCTAGAGAAAGCTCCTCATCCGACAGTTCGACATCCGAAAGCTTCCCCTGCATGAAGTTATCGTATCCCGCCAGATCCATCAGCCCATGCCCCGACCAGCTGAAGAGAATCGTTTTTTCCTTGCCTTCCTCCTTCGCCTTCCGGGCCTCCGCGACAACAGCAGCGATAGCATGGGAGGTCTCTGGCGCCGGAATGAAACCTTCAGTCCTGGCCCACAGCATGGCTGCACGATAACAATCCGTCTGGTAAAAAGACTGGGGAGTCAGCAACTGGTCCAGAATCAACCGGCTGATCAGGGGAGCCACACCATGATAACGCAATCCACCTGCATGAATCGGTAGCGGCACAAATCGATGCCCCAGTGAATGCATCGGCAGCAACGGGGTCAATCCGGCTGTATCGCCATAATCATAAGCGAATGGCCCACGGGTCATGGTCGGGCATGCCCTCGGTTCAGCTGGAATGATGTCGACCTTTTTTCCGTGTATTTGGTCGAGAACATAGGGAAAGGCGATCCCTGCAAAATTCGATCCGCCACCGACACACCCGATGACCACATCGGGATACTCGCCGAGAACCTCCATCTGTGTTTTGGCTTCAAGGCCGATAATGGTCTGGTGCATCATGACATGATTCAACACACTCCCGAGGGAATATCGTGTATCCTCACGCTGCACGGCTTCCTCCACCGCTTCACTGATAGCAATTCCCAGAGATCCCGGGCAGTTCGGGTCCTGCTCAAGGATTTCCCTCCCGGCCTGGGTGAAGGGGCTGGGGCTGGCTATGCACTCCGCACCCCACACAGCCATCATCAACTTGCGGAATGGCTTCTGGTCAAAACTGATCCGAACCATGTAAACCTTGCATTCCAGATCGAACATGGCACAAGCCATGGCCAGAGAAGAGCCCCACTGTCCAGCCCCGGTTTCTGTCGTCAGTCTCTTGATCCCAAAAATCTTGTTGTAGTAAGCCTGAGGAATAGCGGTATTCGGCTTGTGGCTCCCGGCTGGAGAAACACCTTCATCCTTGTAGTAAATTTTGACCGGGCAATCCAGTGCTTTTTCGAAAGATGTGGCCCGTTTGAGGGGGCTGGGACGCCATTTGGCCAGAATGTCGAGGATCGGTTCCGGAATCGGAATCCAACGCTGGGTGCTGACCTCCTGTTCGATGATGTTCATCGGGAAAACCGGGGCAAGCATCTCAGGAGTAATTGGCGTGCCATCCGGTCCCAGGGGCGGTGCGAGAGGTGTTGGGAGATCCGCCTGAATGTTGTACCAGTATTTTGGAATCTGCCGGGCATTCAGTTCAATTTTCTCAGACATCAAAGCAGCCCCCCTGGCTGGTTAATGGAATCTTATACATATATTGACTAACCAATATACCATCATTCATGGACCAATAAACCCGTTGCCCTCGATCGGGCTGGAATGGCTCCGGCTACTATTCGGCGGAAGTGGATTCAGCAGCGGGTTGAGCTGCTGAAAACAGGGACTCGCTGGTCGAATCAGCTGAAGGTTTGACAGTGACCTTCAATTGGGCTGTGACCTTGGGATCCACTTTGATTCGGATGGTATGCTCACCCAGCTCTCGAATGGGGTGCTCCAGTACCAGTTTTCGGCGGTCGATTTGAATTCCGTCAGCAGCCAGGGCCTCACTGATCTGGGAAGTGGTGATGCTGCCGTACAGTTTGTCTTTCTCACCGGCACGCGCCTGGAGGACAACCTCCATCGACTCCAGACGGTCACGCAGGTCTTCGGCGGTCCGCAGTTCTTTGAGCCGTTTCTTTTCTGCAAGGCGCTTGAGGTGTTCGAGCTGCCTTTGCATCCCCGGGGTGGCTGCTGCTGCCAGATTCCTCGGGAACAGATAATTCCGGGCATAGCCGTCCTTCACATTCACAACCGATCCGGCTTCCCCGAGGTTATCCAGGGTTTCTTTAAGAATGACCTGCATTTGTTTCTTCCTCCGTAAACTTTACATCCCCGTCCAGCTGAGAGGATCGAGAATGGTGTCATGTGCTTCTGCATCAAGGGTTTTCGGAAAATCGAGATTATAGTGTAATCCGCGACTTTCTTTTCGACAAAGGGCACACTCTATCACAAGAATAGAGGTTTGCACAATATTACGTAACTCCACAACCCCATCACCCGCATTCCCTGCTTCAAAATACGAATCCACCTCTTTTTTAAGCAGTTCCAGCCTCTGCAATGCCAGGCGGAGCCGGTCAGTACGGCGGACAATGCCAACATAATCCCACATCAGGCTGCGGGCCTCTGTTTTGCAGTGCTCGATCCGCACTCCCTCCACATTTCCGGCAGGTGAAAAAAGGTCCAGCCATTTTGGCAACTTCCGTAGGGGAGTGGGTGGAGGGGCCATGGATTCCATGGCAGAAACTGCTGCCCGGTGACTGAAAACAAGCGCTTCCAGAAGTGAGTTGCTGGCCAGACGGTTAGCGCCATGCACACCAGTGAAGGCGCTTTCTCCCACGACATAAAGGCCGACAATTCGGGTTCTGCCCATGCGGTCGGTCACAACACCCCCACAGGAATAATGCGCGGCCGGAACAACCGGGATGGGGTCGCCGGGAGGGATAACTCCATGCTTCCGGCACTGCTGGTTGATCCAGGGGAATCGGTCTGTCCAGAATTCCTCATTCATGTGTGAACAGTCGAGGAGAACATGGCTGTCACCGTGTTTTTTCATTTCGGCATCAATGGCCAGGGCAACCACATCCCTTGGAGCGAGGCACCCCCGGGAGTCATACTGCTCCATAAAACTATCACCATTCAAACGCCGCAGTATCGCGCCCTCACCCCTGACCGCTTCCGATATCAGAAAGGTTTCTCCGGTTGGATTGTAAAAAGCGGTTGGATGAAACTGGATGAACTCCAGATTCCCTACCGGAAGCCCGGCTCTCCATGCCATGGCGATGCCATCTCCGGTGGCAATGACCGGATTTGTTGTGTGCTGGTATATCCGTCCTGTTCCCCCGGTAGCCAGAACGACAACAGAGGCACGGAAGACTTTGATCCGGGAATCTTCGACATCCAGCGCAAAGACACCGGTACAGCATTTCGGACTGGCGATCGGATATTCGGTGATCAGGTCGATGGCAACATGATGCTCAAGGAATGTGACATTCGGGTGGTTGCGCAGGCACTTCAGCAATGCTCTTTCGACTTCACGGCCTGTCAAATCTTTGGCATGGAGGATTCGACGATGCGAATGGCCACCTTCCCGTCCGAGATCATAAAGGGCAAGGTCTGTCGGCGGTGTCTGGCCAGGGGAATCCTCCCCCTTGCCGTGAGTTGAGAAATGGACACCCCAGTCAATCAACTGACGAACAAGTGGGGGGCCATCACGCACCAGGTCTCGGACAACCTCTTCATGGCATAATCCAGCCCCGGCAACCAATGTGTCACGAATATGGTCTTCGAAGGAATCTTCAGCAGTGGCAACACAGGCAATGCCACCCTGTGCATAATTGGTATTCGATTCGAAATCTTCCTTCTTGGTGAGAATGGTGACTGTACCTTTCTGGGCTGCTTCGAGGGCGAAGCACAAGCCGGCGATTCCACTGCCGACGACAATGAAGTCAGATGTTGTTTCTTCCATAAAAACGATTCTATCCATAAATTTAAGGGCAGGGAAAGGCCTCTAAATTTGAAGGCTTTTACTCCCAGCTGGCTTTTGGCACAATGAAGGCCGGGATTGATTCTAATGAGCCACTGGAACCTGTCACAGATTTCAGGACACCTGAGCGCAGAAATTGCCGGCTATCAGCGTGAAACTGAATCCTTCAGCCTGGAAGAACTTCAAGTTCTGGCGGTTCTGGGTGCAGGTGTTGAACGGACCCTGGACCCCCTCAAATTGAATCTGTTGTTCGAGCGGATTTTTTCGGATTTAGGCTACCGCCTTGAAATTCAGATACTCTCTTCGGATGAAAGCCCTCCCAGCCCGGAACAGCAGGACTCTGGCCACCAGTTCAGATTCCATCTGACTCCGCCCCATGAAATGGAGGCGGAAGATTTTCAAGGCTGGATCGAACTGATTCCGATCGATCCATACAAAAAACTGACCCAGAAAGAAGAAACCTTCCTCCAGTTTTTATGCCGGCAGGTCAGCGCGGTTCTTGCGCATCAGTGGCTTTACCAGAACCTCGAACGCACCCGTGAAAAACTCCAGGCGGCGCTGAGCACTGTTCAGGAGATTTCCGCCTTCATCGGGCATGAAATCCGCAGCCCGATCTCTTCACTTCTCTCGCTTGGTTTCATGATGGAAGAAGATATTCGGGAACTGAGCCGCAAGCCCTCCCCGTCGATGGAAGAATGGAAGAGCTTTCTCGACCAGATGGCGCAGGCAGTTGCTCTGATGCAGAAAATCACACGATCCACATACCTGCTTGGGACACTCGAAATCGATCCAACCCATTCCATGCGGGATCTGGAGTGGGTGGAAGTCGGGAAGAGCCTGATCGGGACTGCATCGACAGCCTACTCATTCGATATCCGCCGCAGGGGCCTCAAGGTGGTGGTGCGGAAAGAATCCAGCTTTGCGCATGAGCATGTGCTGGTGCAGCGGGCCTGGTTCGAGGCGATATTTGACAATCTGCTCGGCAATGCAATCAAGTATTCCAGCGAAGGCGGCCGGATCGATTTTTCGATTCTTCGCAGGGAGGGGTTTTATATCATTCATGTCAGCAATCCTGTCGACAATCCAACATCACCCGATCGTTTGAACCGCCTCTTTGAGAAAGGATACCGTGGAGCCGATGCCGCTTTTAACATTCAGACCATTGGCGCCAATCAGGGTCTGGGGCTCTATTTCGTCAATCGAATTGTGACACTGGGATATGGAGGCCGGATCTTCGTGTGGCTGGATTCCCAGCGGAACAGCGATGGTGTGCGTGAAGGTGAATCGGTTGAGACACAGGTTTTTGGTGATCCTGATTCAACCACTCCGGAGGGAAAGCAATTTTTTCTTATCGAGATTCGCATCCCGGAAAAACTCTCCTCTCTCCTCTCGATTTTGAGGATCAACCAGTCTGACCAGGGCCACATCAAACCTGTTCCAGACCATCCGGGACATGGTTATTGAAAATACCCCGAGCCATCCAGCCTGAAGCCCCGGGAACAGTTCTCTTCCTTCCAGCGGGCAATATTCTGCCGTTCATGAGGATATGGAACTCACGGAAACCCGGAATTCAAGGAAAACTGGACCATCGGCGCGCCCCTTTTCAACAGGTTCTTATTGACATCCTCGGGGATAATATCAATCCTGAGTATTCAGATTGTGTGTATTATGCTGGTGATGTCTGATTGAACCTGAAAAATCCATGGCAGTTGATGTCATTCGTACAAAAGGCCCCTTTTTGGGGGTTTTTCTGGTCTCTGGAGCGACACTCATGTATGAAGTGTTGCTCACCCGCATTTTCAGTGTGACCCTGTGGTACCACTATGCATTTGTTGTCATATCGATCGCATTATTCGGGATCACAGTCGGGGCGAACCTCATTTATCTCTTCCCTGAATACTTCACTTCGATCCGATCCAAATATCACCTGTCCCTTTACTCCTTTGCCTTTTCAGTGGCGATGGTATTCAGCTTCTTATCATTCCTGTGCATTCCTTTCATCGATCCGAAAGAGAGCACGATTGTCGATTATTTTTCGATCATCCTCATCTTCCTGATCGTTTCGATTCCGTTTGTTTTCAGCGGAATCTGCCTGTGCCTTGCACTAACCCGGTTTCCAACCCAGCTGAGTGGTTTGTACAGCGCGGATCTGACCGGAGCAGGGCTGGGTTGCCTGCTCCTCTTTCTGAGTCTCGAAGCTTTCGACGCCCCGACCGCAGTGATCTTTTCCGCGTTGGTTGCCAGCCTTGCCTCACTTTCGTTTCTCGGTGAAAGCCGTTCGCGGCTTTTACGGAAGTTCGCCACAGGCTTTATGGCACTTCTGATTCTGGTCATTTTTTCGAATACCATACGAGCCATCCAGGATAAACCGTTCCTGCGCTTAAGGTGGGTGAAGGGTCAGCTGGAATCCGCCCCACTTTATGAAAAATGGAACTCATTTTCACGGATTCAGATTCAGGGAGATAAGAACCAGGAGGTCAAACCTGCCGGGAAAGGCCTCAGCGCCACTTATACCCCCACAACCACAATACGCCAATTGCAGCTCCTGATCGACAGTGGCGCAGAGAGCTCACTGACCGGCTGGGGAGGGGATACAAACCGGCTGGACTACCTTAAATACGATGTCATCAACTTCCCCTACCTGATTCGAATGCCCAGGGAAGTTCTGGTTATCGGAAGTGGGGGCGGACGGGACATCCTTGCCGGGCTGGCTTTTAGTGTTGACTCCATTGTGGGAGTCGAGATCAACCGAAATATTCTGGATGCAGTCAATAATCGATTCGGTGAGTTCACCGGGCACCTGGATCAGGACAAAAGGGTCCGGTTCGTCAATGATGAAGCACGAGCGTATGTCACCCGTGAAAAACAGACTTTCGATCTGATCCAGGCTCCACTCGCAGACACCTGGGCTGCCACTGTTGCCGGAGCCTACATGCTGGCCGAAAATCAGTTGTACACAGTCGAGGCCTGGACCGCCTTTCTTGATAAAGTACGACCGGATGGGATTCTGTCTTTTTCCCGCTGGCATGTGAAAGATGCTCCCTGGGAAATTTACCGGCTTATCTCACTGGCGGTGGCAGCGCTCGAGCGCCAGGGCATCACACAGCCGCGAGACCATCTCCTGCTGGTCAGTCATTTTCCTCCATCCGAGTCAGTTGGGATCGGAAATCTCATGATCAGCAAATCTCCAATTAAACCAGCCGATATCGACAGGGCCGAAAGGCTGGCCGCCTCGATGAGATTCACGGTTGACCTTTCACCGCGTGTTGCGGCCAGCTCCACACTCGAAAATCTCGCGACCGGAAGACCCTTCGAAGAATTTTCAGAAAACCTGCCGGTGGATCTTTCACCTCCCACAGATGATTCTCCCTTTTTCTTCAATATGCTGAGGATGCGTGCCATTTTTGACCGGGCCGCCTGGAACCAGGGGCCGGTTGCCTTTCACATGAAGGCTGTCTTTGTCCTGGGCAGCCTGCTTGTCAGCGCACTGGTTCTCACTCTGATGTTCATTGTCCTTCCCTTGATTCTCCGTGTAGAACAGGTGCGAATGCATGGCTGCATCCCGCTCTTCTTCTTTTTCAGCTCCATCGGGATGGGCTTTATGCTGATCGAAATTTCACAGATGCAACGCCTGAGCCTGCTGCTCGGACATCCGACCTATGGCCTGACAACTGTCCTGGCAACCCTGCTCATCGCCAGCGGCCTGGGCGGCTGGGCCACACAACAGATTCAGAATCCCGCCTTCATTGGTGTTATCCTGTTCCTCGTTCTTCTCACTGTTTTAGGTCTGGTGGGTTTTTATTCACCGCACCTGATCGGGAAGTTTCAGGGGGCCTCGAACCTGGAAAAGATTCTGGCCAGTGTCGGAATCCTGGCCGGGCTGGGGTTGTTGATGGGAACTGCATTTCCTCTGGGAATGAAAGTGGCGCTGGTGCGTTCATCCTCGCTGGCTCCCTGGCTGTTTGGAATCAATGCCGCGGCGGGTGTGCTCGCATCCATTCTGGCGGTTGTCATCTCCCTTTCCTGGGGGATCTCGCTTTCATATTGGGCCGGGGTGGTCTGTTACCTGATCGCTTTATTTGCATTTGTGTGGGCTTGCCTGTCCGAAGGATACTCAATTGTTCCACGCCCCGAAAAGATCGACTCCGGATCAGCTGATGCAATTGAGGTCGAAGCCCAGCCTGTCGAATAAAACCAGATCATTCGAAATGAGAAACTCTCACCTCAGTAGAAGTTTTGGAGAAAATAAAATGCGAAGTCTATCGATTTTTTCTCTGTTGCTGTTGATGGGCCTGCAAGGTGCACCTGCCCCGGCGGAAAATCCATGCACCAATGGGTCCTTTGAACAACTCGACGCCCAGGGGATTCCAGTGGATTGGTCCCCCGTGTCTCCACTTTCTATTTCGAACGATGCCAGAGGTGGACACAATTCACTTCGCATTGTCCGGGATCGAACAGATGCCGGGACAGAAGCCGGTGTGAATCGAGCCTGGGTGCCTGAAAATGGCCAAAGAGGTGCCATGATCGATCGCCTCAAGGGAGGGATGGAGTTCTGGTATAAGGCCATTTCCTCTCATGGCGCCCAGATGAATGTCGGGGTTATCCCGATGAACCAGCGCCCTTATGAGGAGACTCATGCGAGCCGCGCACTATTCGATATTCCGCCTCAGCATATCGGAGATGGCTTGTGGCATCGCGCCCGCCTCAAGTATGACTATTCAGAACGTCCGGAAGTCAAATGGGTTCACTTTGCCGCACGCATCACCGGAGGAACCGGGGAGTTCCTGCTGGATGAGGTTTCCTACCTCGAACAGGTTGGGCCGAATCTGGTCATCGATACCCTCTGGATCGATGAGGATCCTACGCAACCCGGGCTGGCTGGAACATTAAGGACCCGGATCAGGAACACCGGTGATCAGGATGCCTCTCAGGTCCAGATAACCTGTCTGCCGAGTTCGCAGATTCAGGGGATTGTATTCGAACCACCCCGGATCCTCCTTTCACAGATAAAGGTCGGCCAGATTGAAAATATCCGGTTTCGCCTGCTTGGAAAAAGAGCAGATTCGGGGATGCTCACCATGCTTGCGAATGCAGAGAATCTCAAAGCTTCCGAGGTCATCCGGATTGCTCCACAGATGAAGATCGAATCTTTTGGCCCTGTTTCACCCGTCGTCATACAAGGGACTGAATCCCGTGTGGAATGTCTGGTCAAGAACTCGGGAAATGCTTTCCTGATTAAACCTCAGGCGGCTTTTGAGGTGAATGGCAAAGAGGCAAAGGTCTCGCTTCCCTGGATTCCTCCTGGGGATTCGGCGGTGCTCTCCGCAGCCCTCAATCCCGCCACCGAAACATTGCAATCGAAGATCAGTGTCGAACTGACTTCTCAAAACTGCGGGGGGACCCTGAATCATGAATCCTCAGTCACTGTTGTTTCATCTGAATCCCCATCTACAGACGGAACTGGGCTTCTCGCCCATCAGGACTCATCGGGATGGATCATCGGCAATGAAAAGGTCCGTTTGATTGCACGGAATAATTCCTATGGGATCAGTCCGATTGAAATCCAGGGCCAATTCTCCTCTGTCTGGAAAACTGTGGCCTGGCTCCCGACTTTCGGGAGGGTTGTGCTGAAAAACTCAGGAGGGGGCAGAGAGGTCCATCCACTGATCTGCAGCCCGGAATCTGCCACGGCGGCTGTTGCCGATTCACAGCAGGCAGTCTTCTCATTAAAAACTGGTTTCAAGGATGCTGATGGTTCTATCTGGAGCTTTTCCTCCTCTTTCACGCTGGGAGAAGACCTCTCTGAGATTGCAGTTCAGTACCATCTTGAATGTGACAGACCAAGGGAGCTGCTCGCATTCGATGGCCCCATGGTCTATGCCCTCGAAAGGGATGAAGCGGTGTTTCCCGGGCTTGAGTGGCTGGTTGATGGAGAGATTTCATCAAGCGATCTCGATATCAATCAGGGGCATCCGCATCAGACCCGTTATGTAGTTCACCCCAACATGGTGACCATTCCAGCGGTTGGCGTGCACTCCAGCTGGGGAACTCTCGGATTGATCTGGGACATTAAACAGAAATGGGATGGGGAGAGAGACCGTCCGGGTGTCGTATTCGCTTCACCGGATCGATTCAACCACCAGCGCAGCCATCTGGCGGGCTTGATGATCCCCACAGTCCCTGAATTTGTTAAAATGAACCAGAGGGAAGCTTTCAATCCATACCCCCTCGCCGCGGGGCGATCCCTGGCCATTTCCTGTTCGATCCTGGTTCAAGCCGATGCGGCAGATCCTCTGACAGCCATCGATGCCTGGAGCAGGCACTATGGTTTCCCGGAACCTGAGCCACTTCCCCATGGGAGTTATGATCAGGAGATCCAGTTTTCGATGCGTGGATATCTGGAATCCCTCTGGGATGCAGATTCCCAAAATGGTGGACCTCAAAAAAGTGGGCCAGAATCCATGTCTTTTCTCGACAGGCCACAGGATTATATCGGGGATCTGTTGCTTGGAGCGATCCGATCTCCCGATCCGGAGGTGAAGGCCAGATGCCTCGAAAGGGCCAGGCAGATCCAGTCTCTTCGCAAAGATAACCCAGGCCTGAAGCCAGCTGATCCTGTAAAGCCTGGTGAGATCTTTTCAGAATATTATCCAGCTCCGCTTGAACTTGCATGGACCGGCCAGGACCGGGTCGGGGCCTTGCTGGCTGGGCGCGATAAACAGGGAGGGTGGCGGTTCGATGCAGATTTCCAGGACAATGCCATCTTCAAGGGGTTTGATTACCATATTCTTGGAGAAGATAATGCCATCGAGATCGGCACCTGTGCCAGGAATTGCACCCTCGTTCTGAGGTATGCACTCACTTCGGGGGATCTCCATACATTTCAGTCCATGCTCCCCACACTCGAGATCATGGAAGAATTCCGTGTCCCTCGTGCAGCGCAGGTGTGGGAGGTTCCGGTCCACACACCCGATATTCTGGCTGCTGCGGATGCAATCGATGCATTCCTCGCTGCATTTCGAATCAGTTCTGATCCCCGCTGGCTGAAAGATGCGGTGGATTGGGCCAGGAGGGGGCTGCCATTTGTCTACGCCTGGCAGGAACCGAAACTCCCCTTTGTGCTGGGAGCCACAATTCCAGTTTTCGGCGCCTCCCTGCGCAACTATTCCTGGTTTGGATTGCCTGTTCAATGGAATGGGCTTCGATATGCCGAAGCTCTGCTAGACCTTGCCGATGTGGATGACAGTTACCCGTGGCGAAGAATTGCCGAATTGATCCTGCGCAGCGCAATCCGCCAGCAGGCACCCGATGGTCCGGATGCCGCCTTGTGGCCGGATAATACAAGCGCTATCGATGGCGCGCGATGCCCCTGGGTGTTTTCCCCGAGACAGATTATCCAGGCCATCATGAAGTTCGAAGGCAATTCCCTTTCTCCTGTCACACACCTGCTGCACGAAGGGGAGGCATTGATCCCGGTAACCACAGCGGGGGCGCTTTCGGACCTGAAACGGCATGGAGAGCAGGTGTCATTCAAAGTCACATACTCAGAGGGGCTGGAGAGCCAGGTCCTTCTCGCCAATCTATCCCGGCCATCCCAGGTATTGGTGGATGGCCACCCCCTGCCAGAAGCCCCAACCCACAAGGAAACACTCCCTGGTGGGTGTTGGCGCTATAACCCGGACCAGGGTTTTCTGATTCTCTCCATCCCGAAATCCGGCGCCTCTCTTGTCCAGATCGATGGGTGCCGGTATGCATCATTCGAAAGGATCGCCGCATTGAAAACCTCCATCGATTTTTCTTTTGATCAGGGAACTGATGGCTGGCTGGCGCTCAATGACATCGAAAATCTTGCAGCCCGGAATGGCTTTCTCTCTGGAGAGGTCTCCGGGAATGATCCCTACATGATCCGCAGTTTTCTGAAAGTGGATGGTGACAAGGAAAAACAGGTTGAAATCAAACTCAAACTGGCCAGCAGGAGTATCGGGCAGCTGTATTGGACAACAGAGAATTCACCCGATGTTCGTGAAGATAAAGTGGCCAGTTTCGAAATCCAGGGAGGCAGCCAGGTTGAAACGATCCGGGTCGATCTGGCCCATCACCCACACTGGAAAGGCCAGACTATTACTTCGATCCGGCTGGATCCCTGCAACGGCCTTGGTCAGGGATCATTTGAAATCGATTCAATACGTGCGATTAAAGACTGAGGGAGTTTTTTCATGCCATCTTGCGAGGAGGAAGTCATCTTATGAAGAAAAAATCTTTGCGGCTTTTAGGAATCCTTTTGGGTGTGTTCATCTATCCATGGGCATCAATTTCTGCTGAGGAGCCAACCCCGATGAATGGAGAAATGCCGGAAAATCTCTACCGGGCGGAACTGTTGACCTATCCCGGGGCATGGGCTTTCCAGCTGCCTCGTGCAGGCATCATTCTGGTGACCGACCAGGAACTGCGTGACCTCGAAGATCCCGATAAGCAGATCAATCTGAGCCTTGGACATGAACCCCGAATGGAATCATTAAGGCAGGTGTGCGAGCGTGCCAAGGCCCAGGGATGCCGGACCCTGATCCTGGCCTTCGACCACTTTTTCAGCCAATACCGTCCCGGCATGGGGGACCAGATGCGCAGCCTTTATCCTGACAAACCGGAATATATTCAGCGGATCGCGGGGATCAGCAAATTCGCCCAGCAGTATGGCCTCGGACTGGAGCTCAGCCTGCTCAATCCGCTCGAGATCGGTCCGGGTTATCAACAGGAAACCGGCGAATCCGGAAAATGGATGCACTACAGAAAAGGATTGCGCGATCCGGAGACTGGGGCCTTCAGTGTTCAGCTCTGGCGGCAGACACGCTGGGCTGCGAACAAGGGGGCGGTTAATATCGAATCTGATTCGGTGCGGGTTTTTGCTTTTCGTGAACGCCGGATCGGTGGAACCTCGTATCGTGCGGTCAATCCGGATGAGATTATCGAAATCAGCGATTCAGCCCAGGTAGAGTTGTTGGGTGACAAAAGGGAAGGAATGGAGAGGATTCGTGTGTATGGAAAGGGCCACCCCGAACTTGGCGAATTGAATCGTGTGCTGGTGGTTCAGGTCTATCGGGTTCCAGAAATGGATTATATGAGCGACAAGGCCTTTCCCTACCTTGAGCGCCTGATCGATCGTTATGCCGATGCCGGAGTGAAGCTGAATGCGCTTTATTCCGATGAGGCGCATATCCAGCAGGATTGGTCTTACTTTGGGCACCATGATCATGGCCAGTTTGCAATGCGCTATGTCAGTGATGGATTTGCAAAGAAATTCGCCGGCAAGTATGGGGATCAATACAAGGACTTCACAAAATACCTCGTGTATTTCTGCTATGGCCAGGAAGACTTCGCCCATGACCTTTCAGCCACTGAACCAGTCATGCATGTCTTTGGGGATTCTCCTGAGGAAATCCGCAGGACTGCCCTGTTCCGTTCCTGGTACTACCGGCTGCTCCAGGATGAGGTGGTCGACCTGTTTGTCAAGGCAAAGAAACATGCAGAGAAACGGATGGGTTTCCAGCTCGAAGCTCGCGCCCATGCCACCTGGGCGGAAAGCCCAACCATCGATATGTGGCGTGTGGGCGAAGAGAACCTTCCAAAAAATCAGTACGAATACACCTCTAATTTTGTCTGGTCCAATACAGTTCATCAGGCCGCCGCAGCCTGTTCAGATTACTTTCGATGGGGTGATTTTCTGACCGGCAACGGGAATGACCATGCCGAAGGGGGCTGGCTGGATCGGGATTACTATGCCCAGGCACTGGCCTGTTCGACCGGTCTGCTGAATGAGGTGCCTTATTCCTATGCCGCTCATTGGGGAATGCCGAATGAAACCTCCCAGCGAAGGACCAATATCAACAATGCTTTCGGCACGGCCGGTTCTCCCCTGTTCGGTATCGTCGAGGACATGAGCCACCGTGAGGTTGAAGTGCTGATGCTGTATCCGTTCGACCTCGTTGCGGTTGAAGAACGCTTCGGGAGCTGGATGACCCAGTATGGCTATGCCGACATGATGACTCAGAACAAGGTGGTTGAATGTGGCCAGGTGAAGGATGGCGCTCTGATTCTGGGAGGAAGAAGGTACACCACCCTGGCTGCCACTTTCGAACCATTTCCTAAACCCGAATTGCTCGAATTGATGAAAACCCTGGCGGAGCAGGGTGGCAAAGTCATCTGGTCTGGCCCTCCGCCAGTGATCGACAATAATGGAAATCATATCCTGCAAGCCTGGCAGGATATGTTTGGTGTGGATTATTCCCCCTCACGGAATGAGGGGCTGATGGCTCCTGGACGGCAGGTTGCATTCGAGGGCATCCTCGAAAAAGTGCCCTCTCAGGTGATCCTGACCGACCTGCTGGTGGATCATATCTATCCGGTCTCACCACGCGAGGGCAGCCTGGTGGTTGCCGGAGCACAGAACCATATCCTTGGTGTTCACAGAGTCCTTCCATCCAATGGGAGTTTCACCTTCCTCGGTTTTCGCCCAAGAGATGACCAGTCCGCCAGTCTTGGTTATGAAACCCGAACCTGGTTTGAAGTTTTTAATTCCCTTGGATCCTATCCGGGAACAGGCAAATCCGGAGAGGTCAATGACAACACAGAATATCTTTCCAGAACAACCGATTATCTCTTCTGCCGATTTCCGAATGGAACTGTGGCGGTAGCGAAGCACTTTTTTAATTATGAGGAAGGGTGGCCAGGCGGATTCGCACGGAATCCGGAGGAAGACAAAAAGATCCTCGAATCACGCCCGCTTCCTTCGGATGAGATTCATCTGAAAGACCAGGTGGTAAATGGGCATAAGGTGACCTTCGATGGGACCTCGGCCATGGCATTCCGGCGTGACAGCGCAGGAAACCTGATTGCCTTCGCTGGCAGCAACTGCAGTGAAATCACGCTCGATGGGAAAACCACACGGTTTGCCGATGAGAAAATTCCACAACTCGCCTGGGCGCCAGTTCCTGAAAACCGCCAGATTCCCAATGGCGCACGAGTTCAGCTGATGGTCTATGGGACAGGCAAGATTCGTATCCCTGCTGAAAGTTTATCCTCGCCGATGGATGCGTTTGTCGAGGGTCCGACTCCAGGCAGCCGTGGGGAAACAGTTCCCTCTGTGCTCGAAGATGGGAAGATAGTCATCGATATTACCCCATCGATACAGGGGCGCTGGATTTATCTGGTCAACAGAAAAGTCAATTGATTCGAATCGGCAATGATCAGTAAAGGGCGATCCACTCGGATCGCCCTTTATCACAGTTTCACTTGTTGCCGGGAAGTGTATTCGGAGGTGGAAGATAGGGATTGTATACCGCATTTGGATCCGGCGGTGGCGGCTGGAGCTTCTTCCACTGCTGGTAGCCATAATAGCTGGCTCCTACCAGTCCAATGATTACAATGATCAGGACCATGACATTTTTTTTCACTGAGAAGGCCTCCTCATTCTTGGATTGTGATGCAAATTCACACTTTCCCTGTGATGGTTCATGGGGAAAAAGATCAGACCAGCAATTCAGTTACTCCCGGTCCCGGATGTCCGAAACCATGGGAAAAATATGTGAACAGGATAGGTCTCTTCCATTCTGTTGAGAAGAAGGCATTGGTGGCTCATCGCAGCCTTCCTGATGATTCGACCCTCTGCAGGAGACCGGGTTGAACTGGGAGCTTACTCCAGAATGACTGGATGTCCGACAGTGGATTGAAAGAATCGCTTCCCCTCACAGATCGTGAATTTCGGCCCGTCGATTTCCAGGTCAAAGGATTTTCCGAGCATCTGCATTCCCTTCAATCTGATTTTTGATGCGAAAGCCGGCGGATGTGGATCGACCCGGATACTTCCATCCGGCAAAGCCTCGATTCCAAGCATCCCGAAAAGGAGGCACTGGGCAACAGCCACTCCATCGAGAGTGCATTGAAGCGGAGTATCCTTGCGATACTCCATCTCATTGGCCACAATCGAATCCCCCCAGTAGGGCATTTTCTCTCCCCACCACAGAATCCTTTTCAGAATATCCTCCGCCTGCTGGCAGTATCCTGCCTTGTATAAACGTTCCGCGATCTGAGGGGGAAAGCAGGTGCAGCTCCCACCCCCTCCATTATCGATATCCACCTGGTCATAAGCCGGATCGAGCTTCGACATGCTGTGAAATCCAAAAGGTGAAAAGAATTCATTCTCATTCAAATGGCTTAATAAACCGGACTCCTGCTCTGGATCGAGGACCCCACTCCCAAAGAGCTTATACATCTGAATGGTGTAGCGCAAATCCCGGTGACCCTGATCATCTCGAAAGAAAAACCAGCCGGATTCAGGATCCCAAAGATCTTTTTTAAGAGTTGTTTTCAGATCGGCAGCACGCTGGAGAAGAACCGGTTCCGGTTTTCCGCCCCATTCAGAAATTTTGTATGCGCACAGGTAGTTCCAGTAACGCCGCCCATTGAGATCCGGCATGACATGGTTGTAGGGAATGCCTCGGCGCAGCTCCAGGTGGTGGTTCCCTGGTCCATAGTCAATGAGACTGACATTTTTCGAAACATCATCACCCAGCAGGGCATGAAAAATGGCCCATTCACAGATCGTCTTTCCATCCACTTTGTGGTTAAGAAAATCCCGGTCACCCGTGTTGAGAACATAGTAATAAATCAGGCCGATGATTTTTTCCTGGTTGACCGGGTACCAGGGTCCGAAGGCTTTTCCATCGATTGGATTAAAAGCGAAGTGGGTGGAGAGGTCTGTATGTAAAAACTGGCAGATATGTTCCCTCGCCGCGTTCGGATCAAAGATTGGGAGAATTTCCCAGGTCTCTCCAAAATTCCACAGATAATTGCAGACACAGCCTCCCTTCACACTTCCGGTGGAGTAATAGGGATGGAGGACAAATTCTGGAACCTCCCAGGAATTCATCAGGAAATGGACCAGGGAACGGTTATATAATTTTTTCAGCCGGGCATCATCGCTTTCGAATTCAGGAAGCCGTGCAAAAAGTGCATCCACACGTGCATGGTAATCTTCGGCTGCTTTTCGTAATTTCGCTTCAAAGCCGGAAGCTGAGGTTTCAGGTTCAGCCACAAGCGCATCTTTGGCTCCAACAGACACAGCAATGGTGAATGACCGGCTTTCCCCGGCATTGAGGTCCAGCTGGAAAGGGGCTTCTCCATTGCATCGAAATTGGTCGAGGTCACTGCAAACCCGGATAGCCGAAGAAGCTTGAGAGAGAAGGCAGCCCGATCTGGCTTCCTCCTGGACAGTCGCGGAATGGCTTTCAGTACGGCGAAACTCCCAGAAATCGGCGGTATCGAGGGTTCCAATCACCTCGCATTGCACAAAAACCGACTTTTTTTCGTCGGTCGTATTTTCGAGGCGAATACAGACCAGGCACTCGCGCTGCCGATCCGGCAGGATCGTTCTTGAGGTGATGGATACCCCCTCGATTTCACCGCATCGCACGACCTCGAATGGGCTCCAGGCATATCGGGCGGTCTGCATTTTCTGATGATCGATCGACAGATCGAATGTGAAATCGGAACTGGCATAGGGGGGTGCCCACAAACCCGCAATTGAAAAAACTGTTTTGTAATTGATGCCGACAGTCAATGCCCCATTGGCAATGCCGAAGTGATCTTCTTCGAGTATGTTTTCCTCGCCCGAAAACTGGAAAGGGTCCTGCCAACACCAGCCATTCGATCCGATCAGGCTGATTCCGATGATTACCAGGCATCTCCACCATTTGAAGGAATCCATAACTCATCCGTCCTTGCTGGGATTGCACTTGAAATATCTGGGCACAAGGCACAGAGGATACACAGATCAGAGGCCTGAATGAATCAGAATCTGCCAGAGCTGAGAGCAATTCTCTTGTCGATCGTATTGCCAGCCTGTAAGATTAAAACCTGTGAAGGGACAAACTGGTGGTCTCCACAGATTGCCCACCCTGATTTGTCGCAGCATCTGAACCCTGACTCTGGAGGTTGTCATGCCATCCTGGTTTTCGAATCTTTTCCGGACGAGTGCTTCACAGTCTCTCAAGGAAGTGCCGGGACCGGGCCAATCGGATTACATTCCACTCTCATCCCGCCCTGCAGTGGGAGAGGCACGCTCCGCGATCCCCAAACCTCCATCGAGGAGGATTATCAAACCGGAGGTGATACTGGATTCGGGCAGTAAATCAGCCTGGAGTCCAGGCATTGCCATTAAAGCCAGAGTCGAAAAAGGGGAGGAATCCTGTTGCTTCCTTGTCGATCGGCCGGTCCTCGAAGGTTTGTCTGCCTGGTTTCCGGCGCAGGGCAGTTTGATCCAATCTCCCCTCGCAGAAAAGATTTTTTCCTTAGACAGTGTTGTCTGTATCCTGATTCATGATTTTACAGTGACAGTGACACGGCATCACTCGATCCAGGGTTCCTGGGAAGAAATGGCGCACACCATCGGAAGCCTGATCCGGGAGCATCTTTTGTCTGGACAACCAGTGATTTCAGAGGAGTTTCTTCGATCGATCCCACCGGAAGATGAAATCCGCATCCGTGTCCAGGCGGTTATCGATTCAGAGATCAATCCGGGAGTCGCTGCACATTCCGGTGTCATCACTCTGACCAGTGTGAAAGGAAATACTGTCACGATCAACATGGGCGGCGGCTGCCAGGGATGTGCTGCCTCCACCATCACACTCAAGGATGGAATCCATCGCGCTTTCCGCCATGCCATCCCCCAGATTGGCGCGATCCTCGATGACACCGATCATTCCTCTGGAACAAATCCCTACTATGAATCTTTACCGGCGGGGATGAGAGCCAATGCCTAAACTGAACTCATTCACGATCCGGATTCGAACAGGCAGCCAGGGAAGGGAAGACCTCCCAAAATTTAAAATCAATGGGTTCCCGCTGGGTTTCACCGATGTATCGGGAGGGGTAGGTCCAGGTGAATCTTTCGAAGGGAATGGGCATCCTCAAAGTGTGGCGCACAGTCTCATCCTCTGTGGGCCGGAAAAAGGGACCTGGTCGATCGAAGAAACCGAGGTCACCTACTGCCTTGCAGGTGAGGAACCCTACACGATCCATTTTGGACCGGTCTGCCTGGATGATCAATCCGATATGAATCTCTGGCAGGAACGCCCTCTGCCGGTGTTTGATGTCTGAATGCTGCAGGAGACTCGGAGCTAATCTTTTAAAGCTTTTTCGATTTCAGCAATCAGCTTCGGGTCTTCGGGGGCGACTCCAGGCTCGAATTTCCCGATCACCTTTCCTTCACGATCGACAAGGTATTTCTGAAAATTCCAAGGCACTTCGCCTCCAAACCCCGGGTTCTTTTTTTTCATCAGTCAGGAAATCATAAAGGGGGCACTTGTCCTCTCCCTTGACCGAAACCTTTTCAAACAGGTCAAAAGAAACATCATATTTCGTGGTGCAGAAGGTTTTGATCTCCTCGTTGGTGCCAGGTTCCTGAGCGCCGAAATTATTGGCGGGGAATGCGAGGATGCGGAATCCCTGATCCTTGTATTTTTTGTATATCTTTTCCAATCCTTCATATTGAGGGGTATATCCGCACTTGGAAGCCACATTGACAACCAGCAGAACCTTTCCCTTGTAATCTCCCAGGCTGACATCCTTTCCGTCGATGTTTTTGACTGTGAATTGAAGCACTGAATGGACCTCCTTGTGTGGGTTGTCTGAGCTGAAAGAACCTTGAACAGCGACTGTGTTGAGCATTAGAAATGTGATCAGAAAAAACGGGCGCATTCTGCATTCCCCTTGTGAGATAATTTTTTGAAAACCTGTCAGGCCGTTCCAGGATGGCGCGCTGATGCCCGTTATTATCCCGCCCGATTGCATCGGTTGCAAGCTTCTCGAACCGGCAAAAGAACACCCGAGAATTTTTCTATGGATGACAAGCCAGAAACCGGTGTGTATAATGCCGCCATTAAGGTAAACGACCTGTTTATCATATAGGTCAAGTGGCGTTCCATGGAGGGAACAAGCCATGAGTGCTCTGGCTCATTCAATTGCAGATCTACGCGATCATCTTTTAGTATTGGAGTCCTGGGTGTTACGGAATAAAGAAGGTCTCACTCGCGAACAAGCTCGCCGAATCTTTCAGCGTTACACGACCCCGCAGGCGGCAGGAGAAGCCACGCCGGGACGGCCGAAAATGCAGAACCAGCCTCTCCGGCCGAGCGCCAGAGCCAGCAGATCACCCAGATTCTTCAATACATGGAACAGACCACTCAAAGGCTCGATCTGATTGAAAATGACATCGGCTATATCAAAGACAAGGTCGATGCCATCCTGAAAAAGCTTTGATACTTCGATTCCTCCTGGCTGTTTTTATCTTTATCGGGAGGGCTGGTGCCGAAGAGTTGACACTTCCCGCTGCAATCGAGTGGCTTCATCAACAGGCGATCCGTTGCGCACGAGGTTCAATCATCAAGGCCCATGAGGGCACCAGTCTGTTCACTCCCGATGGATCCGCCCATTATCAGGCCCTCTGGACCCGTGATTTTTTCTACCTCCTTGAAGGCTGCCCTGAGGGGTTGTCCGAGGAGGAAGCCCGGACCTGTTTCCGGTATCTGCTCAAAGGGCAGAGAGAAGATGGAGCCATGCCGGACCGTGTTCAGGCGGATGGGCTGGCGGTATATATCCCGGGGCCTGTCGGGGCCGGCATTGGTCCATTGCCCGCTCTCGATAATCCTGCCTTCATGGTCAAGATCATGGATCTCCTGCTGCCCCCGGGATCCTCTGAGGAGCTCTATCTTCAATCGCGCGAAGCGCTGGCCCGTGGGCTTGAGTTTCCCAAGACAAGCCCTTCAGGGCTGCTCTGGGTCGATCCCGGCGATCCTCATTCTTCGTATGGTTTCTTTGATACGATCTTTTTAACTGGAGAAGTATTCTTTGCCTCGGTGTTGCAGTGGGAGGCATATAAAATCCTCGCAAAATTCGAAACCCGGATCGGCAAGGAAGAAAATGCCCGTGCTTTCCAGATGAAAGCCGATCAGCTCTTTCAGGCTCTGCAGAAGTTCTGGGATCCTTCGTCCGGCATGTTTCGAGCGGCCTCTCAGGATTGCAATCAGATCGATATCTGGGGATCAGCCTATTCGGTCTATTCCGGCCTGGCCAATACCGATCAGGCCCGCAGGATTGCAGAATACCTCATAAAGAATCATTCACATCTGATGCAGAGGGGGCAATTGCGCCACTGCGCACCGGGTGAGTACTGGCAAAGATCACTGACCCCAAGAAATCAATATCAGAATGGCGGCTACTGGGCGACACCATTTGGATGGTGGTTTGCTGCTGTTCACCCACTGGATAAGAACCTGGCGGAAAAAACTTTTCTTGAACTGGTTCAGGATTTTCGAACACATGGAATCCATGAGTGGATTCTCGAAGAAAAATCAGCGGTGCCGGATTATGTTGCGAGCGCCTGCCAGCCATTGGTTGGCTTGCGCAGATGTGGATACCCACTCCCCCGTTGACAGAAACAGGAAGAATGAACTCTGTGGAGACAAGCCTCGGTTCACAGCCTTCCGGAATCAGGATTTCGAAAAATTCCGGGGCTGGTTCTTTCTGGCTGGCAGAAATCCTTGCGAACCGTTCCCTTTCCATCATCTGCCTGGTTCTTCTCGGTCTGCTTTTTATTCTCCCTGTTGGCCGGATCCCAGTACGATTCTGCCTGGTTCATCTGATGACCGGCCTGGATTGTCCGGGGTGCGGGATGACTCGCGCCGTGTCATTGATCTGCAAAGGGGATCCGGCAGGTGGATTCTACCTGCACCCCTTCGCCCCGCTTGTATGCATTTTTCTGATTGCCCAGTCGTCGATGCTTTTTCTATCCACAAGGATTAAGGCAGCCCTTTTCAGCAAAGTCGAAAAAAATCGAAGCCCCCTGACAGGGGCTGCCTGGCTGTCCGGCTTCCTGTTTTTCTTTTATGGAGCCGCACGGGCAATGTTCCAGGCGATCGATCAAGGCCATGTGGCCTTCCCGTGGATCGTTTCATTTCTCCACTAAGCCGGTTGTCTTCCCGAACAGAGCGCACACAATTAGGATAAGTTCCTCAGCATGAAATCAAGGATGAGGTTGGATGAATCTACTACAGGCAGAAAATGTCTCTAAAACATACAAAGGGAAAAAAGTGGTCAATGAGGTCTCGGTGGAGGTTCGCCCCGGTGAGATTGTTGGCCTGCTTGGACCTAATGGGGCAGGGAAAACCACAACATTTCGCATGATTGTCGGCCTGGTGCGTCCAGACACCGGGCGGATTCATATCGATGGCAAAGATATTACACGCTGGCCGATGTATAAGCGCTGCCGATCCGGGCTGGGTTATCTCTCTCAGGAGCCATCCATTTTCCGTGGATTGACAGTTCGCCAGAATGTCCGAGCAGTCCTGCAGGTGTGCGGCATCCGTGGATACTATGCCGCCCAGCGCACAACCGATCTGCTGGAACAGCTCGGCATCGAGCATCTCGCCGACCAGCTCGCATACAGCCTCTCAGGGGGTGAGAAGCGGCGGCTGGAAATGGCACGAGCCATGGCCAGTGAACCTTCTTTCATTCTTCTGGATGAACCATTCGCCGGGGTGGATCCCATTGCAGTCGAGGATATCCAGGCGCGCATCAAGGAATTGCGCGACCGGGTGGGCATCGGAATCCTGGTGACAGACCACACAGTCCGTGAAACTCTCGCTGTCACCGATCGAGCCTACATTATCAGTGGAGGAAAGATCGGCGCTTCTGGTTCTCCTGAGGTCCTGATCAACAATGAATGGGTGCGCCAGATTTACCTTGGCGAAAAGTTTTATATGAACCTGCCCTCTCAGCAGGGAGAAGGACCGGGGCACAATGGGCAATAATCATTTCTTTCTGAAATTTTCCCCATTGAACCATCAGGGGATATTCCTGTGGTTCGTGGGACTCAACCAGTGCCGATTCACCATTTCAGTCCTTGTCTGGGCTGCACTATGCTATTCAGGATTACCGATTCATGGAGCCGATATGCCACTCGAAATTCAGGTCTATGCAACTGCCCACCAGGTGGATGAATACCTCTCAACCCCTGAGGGCCGCTCCAAAGTGCTGGAACAGATGAAGGTTTATCATGCCGGCAAACTCTATCTGGAAGCGGTGCGTTCCGGACATAAACCCTCTGCTGAAACCATGCGCCAGAGCCGAGATTTTTTCAGATCTCATGGGATGCAGGTCTCCGTGGGAGTGGCAACAGTCCCTGGTGGCGATTTTGGCATACCCAGCACAAACTCCCGCTATTCAATCAACTATCAAGCTGAGGAAACCCGCAAGGATCTTGAGGAGCTGTTTTCATTCTGTGCGGCTGAGTTCGAGGAAATCATGGTGGATGATTTTCTGATGACAGATGATGAAAGCGATATGTCCCTTAATGCCCGAGGCAGCCGCTCCTGGCCGGAATATCGTCTGCAATTGATGACCGATGTTGCACGAGACCACATGATTGCACCAGCCAGGGCGAAACGCAGTGATGTCTCCGTTATCATCAAATATCCCCAGTGGTATGACCGGTTTCATGTCTTTGGATACAATGTTGAAACCGGACCCCAGCTGTTCGATCAGGTGTGGGTTGGCACTGAAACCCGGGATCCGGAAACCGAACGATTTGGCTATGTGCAGCCCACCGAAGGATTTATCAATTATTCCTGGCTGCAGTCATTATCTGGAAATAAAATTGGCGGCGCCTGGTTTGATCACCTCGACTGTCCCGAAACCATTTTCCTGATGCAGGCTTACCAGAGTGTCCTGGCGGGAGCACGAAAACTGACCCTTTTCAACCTCGGGGACCTCATGGAGAACAATCCGGTCGCAGCTCTTTTCCTGTCGAGATTTGAACGTGTGACCGCACTGGCAGAAGCCCTCGGCCAGGCTCTTCCCCAGGGCTGGGTGGCTTTAAAACCGCCACACAGTGAACCGGGTTATGACCTGTACCTTTTCGATTATCTCACTATGCTTGGCTTCCCATTGCGGATGAGCGGCACGATTCCATCTGCTCCAGAGGTTCTGATCCTTTCCACCCACTCCGCTCAAAGCGGAGAGCTCAGGGACCGGCTGATGGATGGCAGCCTTAAAGGCTGCAAGTTCCTTCTGACACCCGGATTTCTCTCAAAGATCGAAGATGCAGAAATAAAAAAAGCCTTTGGTTTGAATCCAGCTGCCTGCCGGTCCCTCGAGGTCATCGAGGCCGGACAAATTGTGGTGAATGGAAAACAGGTGGCCCTTTCAGAACCGAGTCCATTTTTTGACCTGCCCGTTGTGGCCTCGGCGACACAGTCGGCATACTTCAGCCACGAGGGGCGGAAGATACCCATCGTGCAGCATCTGAAGGCTCCGGCTGGAGATGTCTATATTCTTAACATCCATACCTTTGGAGAAGATCTGTTCGGGCCGGATAAAGAGTTATTCCTTGCCCCCACCAAACTTCAGATTCCTCACTGGCCGCAGGAACTGGCCGACCTGATCCGCAGTACGCTCGGAACTGGACCGGAAAGGAACCTCACCGCCAAACCTCCATTTGGATTGTATCTGTATTCCGGACAACGGGGTGTTGTTACCAACTTCACGGACAAGCCCCTGCAGGTCAGTCTTCCCGGTCCTCATGGGGATACGCAACAAGTCACAGTTCCGGGATGGGAGTATGCGCTGGTCAACTTCGAGAGGAATAAACCATGAAGGTGTTGATTGTGGGAAATGGAGGCAGGGAACATGCACTGGCCTGGAAACTGGCTCAGAGTCCAAAGGTTGGCCAGATCTTCATTGCCCCGGGGAATGGAGGAACCTGCCAGATTGGAGAGAATGTTCCGGTTTCATCTGATGACCTTGAGGGACTGGTTCAGTTTGCCCGGAAGCAGCAGGTCAACCTGACCATCGTGGGGCCTGAAGCCCCTCTTGTGGCGGGAATTGTTGATCTGTTCGAATCCCATGGGCTGCTGATTTTTGGTCCATCCCGACAGGCAGCGCAGCTGGAAGGTTCCAAACATTTTGCAAAAACTTTTATGAAAGAGAAGGGAATCCCCACTGCCCATTCGGAGTCATTCGGTTCTTTCGAAACGGCGGTGAGTTATATCAAAAAGCGTGGAACTCCGATCGTCATTAAAGCGGATGGGCTGGCAGCCGGGAAAGGTGTGACAGTTGCACAGGATCTGACAACCGCCACCCAGGCGCTGCGAGACTGCTTCGAGAATCGGGCTTTCGGGGATGCCGGCAGCACTGTGGTGATAGAGGATTTTCTAGAGGGAGAGGAGGTTTCCATCCTGGCCATTTGCGATGGGCAGGATTATCTCATACTGCCCTCTTCCCAGGATCATAAAAGGCTGCTCGATCAGGACCGGGGGCCGAATACTGGAGGAATGGGAGCTTATTCACCAGCCCCTGTGGTGACCCCATCGCTTCTGGAAAAGGTTGAGAAGTTCATCATCCATCCAACTCTCGAGGGCATGACAGCCCAAGGCTCACCCTATAAAGGGGTTCTTTATGTCGGTTTGATCCTGACCCGAGAGGGACCCAAAGTCCTTGAATTCAACTGCCGCATGGGGGACCCTGAGACGCAGTGTGTTCTTCCATTGGTCGAGTTCGATCTTTTCGATCTCTTTTATTCCGCGGCACAGGGAAACCTGCTTCATAAAGGCATCTGCCCTCCATCGAAAAGAGCGGCTGCCTGTGTTGTGATGGCCTCGGGTGGTTATCCAGGCTCCATACAGAAGGGGATCGCAATAAGTGGCACAGAAAAAGTTCAGGATGAGGATGTTGTCATCTTTCATGCCGGAACCGGAAGAGCCGAAAATGGGCAGCTGGTAACCACCGGCGGACGTGTTCTGGGAGTCACAGCCTGCGCAGAGAGCCTCTCCTCAGCCCTCGATAAAGCCTACCAGGCTGTTGGAGATATTGCCTTCGAAGGCGCACAGTATCGCAAGGATATTGGTTACCGGGCAATCAATCGCGTTTCTTCCGGATCGATTCCAGAGAAGCCAGGCGGACTGAAAGCAAAGTCCTGACAGCCACAAAAAAATCCGGCCAGCCGATTTTTTTTCCTTCCCAGATGGTACGTGCCCGGAAACCAACTGAGACCTCCCTGATGCTGTATCCAAGCCGTAAAACCTTGGCGGTAACCTCCGGGCAGAATTCAAATCCTTCACAGGTCAGATCGAACTGGTCAAGGACTTCGCGGCGGAATGCCTTATAGGCTGTGGCCTCATCGGTGATTCGCGCCCAGAACAGCCAGGAGGCCGCCTTGGCCAGCAGCCAGTTGGCCACTCGGTTCGGGATGGCCATTCTTTCCAGTTTCCCGAGAAACCTCGATCCATAACAGACCTTTGTCTCTCCATTGAGTATCGGTGCAATGACCTTTGGGATATCTTCGGGATCATATTCCAGGTCGGCATCCTGTATGATGATGATCTCACCGGCAGCGCTGGCCAGGCCGGTTCGAATCGCAAAGCCCTTGCCGCGGTTTCTCTCCTGAAAGATCACCTGTGTGTCTTCACGCTCCCTGAACTTTTCCAGAATCCCGCGTGTTCCATCACTGGAGAAATCATCGATGAGGATGATCTCTTTCGGGGTATAAGGAATTGCATAGACCCGTGAGAGCACTTCTTCGAGTTGAGGCTCTTCGTTATAAATTGGAATCAGGATCGAAAGCCTGGGGTGTTCCTCCATCATGTGGCCCAGCTGATTTCAACTGTCACTCTCTCCCCTGCAGTGAGTTTAAGTGAATCTTTCAAGGCGACAGACAAACGGCTTCCCTCTAGTCTTGTCTCGCTGGCCAGCTGATCTTTCCCACGGGTGACCTGGATGGTATTGATGGATTTCACCCCTGCAGGCAAATTCACTCCCAGCTCGGATAGATCGGCCTTGCCATAGGCGAGAAACAGGGATGCAATCTGGCGGTTCCCCTCGATTTTCTGTTCGAAGGCTCCCCATCCATCTGCCAGTGCCACAAAGGAAGCATGTTTCTCAGGCTGATGAACCGGATTGAATCCGAGCTTGCCCCGGGGGCCTTCATAATTAATCCCCTGTGCCGCCAACAGCAGTGAGTAGCTGCTCATGGCACGGGCATAATGATCTCCGCACTCGATTTCATTCCATGGGTTCCCGACTCCAGAAGGATGGGTTCCCTCACGCTTCTTGCCGTTTGACCGGCTGCGTGCACCACTGACGACATGGAGTCCCTGATCGACTTTGCCTTCAAACAACAGGTGCCCCGCCACCTGGTACTCAATGCCGGTCCAGACCTCATCACAATAGAGAATCGGGATTTCCGGACGGCCCCCATTTGGCCAGGAGCAGTTCAGAAGCCCCGGGTCATCCGGGGCGGCATAGACACGTGGGAGTTGTTTATGGTCTCCCAGCTTGTCCAGCCAGTTGTATTTCAGAAGGTTGTCCAATGCAGTTTTGACTTGATCTTCCGGGAGCAGATACCCCAGGTTCAGGATGTGAGCCCACCACTGGCCGACAATCTGGTCAGACAGGCAGCCGGCTCCATAATTTCGACCTTCCAGTTTGGTGAGATCACCGGGTTGAAAGAAAAACTCCCCATTCCAGCATTCCTTGACAATCCTTTCACGGCCTTTCTCGAAGCGTTGGTGGCATTGTGCAGCGAGGTCCTCGTTGCCCATGTGCCTGGCCATTTCCTCCATGGCCCGGAGTGCAGCCAGGTACAAGGTTCCGATAAATGGATTGATTCCATAAACTGCATCGTCATAGGTGTTGAACTGGCGGTCCAGAATCACCCCATCGCCTTGAGGGTCATGATTACGGAAGACAAAATCCATGGCCTTGCAGGCTGGCTGCCAGTACTTTCGGAGGAAACTGTCATCACTGCACTGCCGGTACTCACGGTAGAGCTTCAAAATGGTGCCCAGCTGGCCATCGAGGGCTTCACCGCTGCTTCGAGGTTCACTCAATGGCAAAGTCAGGCGGTGGTGGATCAGCCCATCTTCCATCAACTGGATGCCCAGTTCTTTGCTTCGAACCTCACGTTCCAGGCTGGGATAAAGGCAGGCCATAGTCTGGGCATAGTTATACACATGGGTGCAGTTCATCGGGCAGCATCCCCCGCTTACCACGACACCTTCCCAGCCGGCAAAAGTTCCATCCTCCAGCCACATGCTGGTCTGGCTTTTCAGAATCGATGCCTGCGATGAGACACAATCCAGCAGGCTCACCGGAAGGGTGGAACGATAGAACATGTCATGGAAGAGCAGGGTTCCCCCTTCCAGCTTCTCACGATTTCGTGCGAATTGTTCGAAGCTGTCGGCGGAGTTTTTGAACAGGGTGTTGTAACGGTTTCCGATACGATGGCTGGCAGCAAATACATTATGAATGTAGTGGTTCGGAAATGACCAGGAGATTGTGAAAGAAATTACTTTTTCTTCACCTGGCTCCAGCTGATAAGGCACACGAATCGCACCGGCGAAACTCTCACCGATCCGAGTGAGTGTGCTGCTGAAAACCTTCCGGGGAGAGCGCCCTCCAAGAAATTCAATAATATCTTCCTTCTGTGTCCAGACCGGCAAGGCCTCTCCATCCGTATTCAGACATCCCAGAGTCATATCCCCAAAAAAGGTGATTCACTGGGCCAGCCACTGCGTGGTTCATAAGTGTTTCCGCTGAGGGCTGCTGCAATACCTCCCACGAAAGGCTCGATATCTCCAGGATGCACATTTTCCAGATCGGGATTCAGGAACAGCACTTTTCCTTTGCCGTAAGCCCCGATGACTCCCAGAGGTCTCGAATCCTCATTTCCTGGAATCAGGTCCGCTCCATCTTTGAGTACAAATTCATCAAAACTGCCTGTGGAGACATTGCGCAGTCTGCCGATGTGACAGGAACGGAACAGTGGGTGGGTGCAGGAAATATTTTCCGGCTTGCTCGGATCACACTGATAAGATTTGGCTTTGAATGGCAGAAGATCGAACAGGATCTGGGCTTCCTGCTGAGTAAATGAC
>LMZT01000095.1 GCA_001567115.1 Candidatus Hinthialibacteria bacterium OLB16
GATCCACCCGATCCCTGTGGCAGCCGAGCACCCCTCGATTCCGATCGTAATGGATGATGTGCCGGATGAAGACCTCCTCGACACTTTGAAAGAAAAATGGCCGGAGGTTTGCAGTCGAGTTGGGGAGGCCTATGCACCTTTTGGGGGCTATATGGCCGAGGTTGCACCTGCATCCTATTCCGAGGGTATGCTCAACCTCGCGGTTCCATCCAACCTGGAATTTCACAGAGCTCAGCTGATCTCGAGAAAAGCACGCGACATCCTCAGGCAGGTTCTGTGGGATGTAGTTGGTTACCAGGGGCAATTCAATCTGATCAGCCTTGAACCTGACAGTCCGATTTTTTCCAGGCCTCCCATGGAAGATCTGGCTGCCCCCGAGACCTCATCGAAGACAAGCCCTGAAGAAATTCTGGAGGCTGAACCGGCTGTCAAAAAAGTTCTTGAGGTATTCGATGGAATCATTACTGAAATTCGCAACAATCCGAATGGATAAGTGCATGGGTCCAGAAGCCATCTTCCTTTCTGAACCATTTCGGGCTTGAATAAGCATTCATGCCACCTGATATCGATCATCTTCACCAACCGATCCTCACTGTCGCACGCAAGGATGTTGCAACACTTGACCAGACCCTGACAATTCGCCAGGCGCTGGATGCCATTCGCTCCCAGGGAGTGGGAGAAAAAATCGTCTATTTCTATGTAGTCGATGAGGAAAACCGCCTGGTCGGTGTTTTGCCGACACGCCGGCTGCTGACTTCGAATCTGGATGCACGGCTTTCCGATGTCATGATTACACGAGTTGTGGCCATTTCTTCGAACATGAACGTTCTTGAAGCCTGCGAAATGTTCGTGATGCATCGTTTCCTGGCTTTTCCGGTCATAGATGAAGAGAAGAAGATTCTCGGAGTGGTTGATATCGATCTGCTCACCGAGGAGGCTTTTGACATCGCCGAACGCGAGCAGATGGATACTGTTTTTGAAACCTTCGGTTTTACGATTACCCAGATTCGCGATGCTTCTCCGCTCAAAGCCTTCCGCTTCCGGTTTCCCTGGCTGCTGGCCACCATCACCAGCGGGACGATTTGCGCGCTGCTCACCAGCCAATACGAAGCGACATTGGCTCAGAGTATTATCCTGGCATTCTTTCTGACCCTTGTTCTGGGACTGGGAGAGAGTGTCAGTGTCCAATCGATGACAGTGACCATTCAGGCTCTTCGAAGTATTCAACCGACACTCAAATGGTATTTGAAAGCCTTTGGCCGTGAATTTCTTTCGGCGGCATTGCTGGGGGTGGGATCCGGTGTCTCTGTCGGCATGATTGTTCTGTTATGGTTTGGGAATGCACTGTCAGGGTTCTCGATCGGGTTCTCCATTTTTCTGTCGATCACTGCGGCGGCTATCTTCGGTCTGAGTGTGCCGACTGTATTGCATGCCCTGCGGCTGGATCCAAAAGTGGCCGCCGGGCCGGTCACGCTCGCCTTGACCGATATCTCGACAATTTTCTTTTATTTCAGTGTCGCAACCGCCCTGCTATAGGGGGAATTGGGTGCCGATCGTGGGCTTTTTGACGAGCCATTCCAAATCATGTTATAATTAATTCCTGGTTCAAAACTCTTGCCTGGGAGGTTGATCAAGTGAAAGCAAAGTTTTTCTGTATCCTATGCCTCATGAGTCTGTCTTTGGCCTCTTATTCAGCGCCTCGTATTGTTGTTCAGGAGCTGGGGACAACCACCGAGGCCTTGACTATCCAGCATTCAGACAGTGATGACCTGAACGGGATCCTGGCAGTCATGGTCAGCCCGACCCCCTGGCACCCTGTAAATACAAATCCTGCAGACCAGGAAGCCGCTTTTACTGATGGCCAGGGACTTGGTGGATTGACCGGGCTGCTCAATGACTGCCTGCGTGGGTGTGGAACTTCCGCCAACCAGAATGTTCCTGCAGCGGTGGCCGAATGGTATTTCAGTGAACCGCACAATATCGCTGAGCTGAGAGTTTTCACTGGAAACTATGGCCATGATGGCCGCATCTTCCATCACTATGATGTGGCCATGACCACCGACCCTTTTCCGGAAGGCGCATCGTATGATGTCCCCCTGATCGAGGAAGTGACCCCGGTCCCCAGCGGCATCCCGGGTGTGGGCGGATTCGGGCTGGTCGGAAATCCAAACTCTCCAGGAACCTATGAAGCCTCTCTTTCTGTCGTCAACGATGATGCGGGTGGGCCTCTGGCTGAAGGAGTGACCGGGATGCGGATTACCTTTTACCAGGTCAGCAATACAGCAGGCGCTTTCCGGGATGACTGGAATGCTGGAGAGGGTGATGACCGGGATGGCCAGGATGCTGGATTTGAATCACCTCTGGTCTATGAAGTTGACCTGTTTTTCGGAAATGCACCGATCACCAACCCGACCGGGGTCACAGACTGGTCGCTGTACTGAGCTTCGTTCAGTTAAGTATATCTTTCACACAGGAGGCACTCTCCCAGGGTGCCTCCTGTGAATGATCATCGGTTGTATTTCAATCGGGTTTCTCCCGGCTGAAGGATGCGCTGAATCATGAAGGCTCCTCAATCAAATTTTGCCAGACTTTTGTTGAACTGCTCCCTCCTGCTGGTTTCCCTTCTTTCCAGTCCAATGGATCTGCAAGCACAAACACCAGAGGGAACCAACCTGGCGCTCCGCAAACCTGCTTCTGCCAGTTCGGTATTTCCCAGCCAAACTCCGGACAAAGCCCTCGATGGTGTGCTCAGCGAAGCCAGCAAATGGACAAGCGCCAGTGGCAAGAAACCACCCCATTCATTGACAATCGATCTCGGCAATGCGAGAAGCATCAATGGGTTTGTGGTCAAACATGCGGGTGCCGCAGGTGAAATGAAAGGATTCAATACCCAGGCCTTCCGGATCGAAGGAGCACCTTTTCTGTCAGGCCCCTGGATTATCCATGCCACAGTCGATAATCAAATCCAGGATCCGATCATCACTGTCAATCTGCCAACTCCAAAGAATATGCGCTTTGTCCGTCTGGTGGTAACAGACCCGGGTATTGATGACTATGCACGCATCCCGGAATTCGAAATCTATGGCCCCCCAATTGTTACAGACCATTTCACTCTCGGGCTGAATTCCAATGCTCCCATCAATGCACAGAGCGGGAATGCCGGATTGAACAATGATCCCAATGTCATGGCTGACACTGGCTCCGCATGGGTCCGGGTCAACTTTATCCTGGGGCCATGGAACGCCCCGGATGATCCCACACCCCACGGACCTCAAGGGCTGACCTGGTTCGAAACCTATGACCGGATCATCGATGGATACCTGGAACAGGGAGTAAGAATCTATGGTCTGATAGGGCTTGAGGCAGTCCGCATGCCGGAGGGAGTAGCCGATCCCCGGGCCTATCTCCAGACCGAAGAGTATGCCGATCTGTATGTGGCCAACTGGCTTAAAATCCTCGATCACTTCCGGGATCGTGTGCGTGTTATCGAATGTGTCAATGAGCCGAATGACTGGGCGGGAGGAACCAGCGCCCTTTTTTCACCCTCCTCATTCGCCAGGCTGATCGCAAAACTTTATCTCGCCACCAAAATCGAAAATGGACATGCCGTCGATCCCAGCTGGAGTGGTTTGACACTGGTGACTGGGCCTCTGTTTGTCCATAACCTGGATAATGGGGCGTCTTTCTGGCAGGAGACGATCAGTGCCGGCAGGACCCAGTTCGGCTGGGACCAGATCAAGGCAGTGCATGGCTGCTATCCCTATGATGGAATCGGAATCCATTACTATATCCGTGAAGGGACCGAACCACCCGCCGATACAGTGTCCGGCATACGTGCCAGCGCCAATGCCATGAACACCATCACACGGACGCTTGAAGGGAATTTCCATACCAAAAAATTTTATTGCAGCGAATTCGGTTTCCGGGATGACTACACCGGGTCCCGTCAGGCGACAGTCGACAAGATGAAGGCCTGTGTTGATTTCTTCCGAAGCGATGGCCGGTATGCGCTTGCTGAGTGGTTCTCACTGACTGATTTTACCGGGGCGTATTATGGATTGTTCACCGGTGGGGATCTGACACTCCAGTACCGCAAGACTTTGACCTGGTGTGGTTTCCGGACTTCGGCGCTTGGTCCACTTCCGGCTGGAACCCAAAAACTGGTGAATGGAAGTTTTGAAGCAGGCTCTCTCGATCCCTGGGTCAGTTTGGCCAGACCGATGGAGTTCTGGCAGGAGCTCAATTCAATGTCCAACCTGCAGAGGGGAATTCTTTTTTCGGAGCAGCGGCGAACTATGACCAGAAAAACGGGGGAGTCTATCAGCGTGTTCCGGTCACTCCGGGGCGAATCCTCCATGCCCGCACGATGGTCAACACATATCGTGAAGGTGGAGCGGAAAAATCCACCTCGGTGCAGATTGGCATCGATCCAACCGGTGGAACCGACCCTGAATCTCCGAAGGTGGCCTGGTCCCGTGCAATCGAGTCACCGGACTGCCTCGTTCCACTGGATGTGCAGGTTCCCTCGCTCTCGGAGTTTGCGACAGTATTCCTGCGTCACAAACAGGCTGCACCGATCTGGAATGTGACCGCTTTCGATGCGGTTTCATTGATCGAAACCGAAAGCCCGGCTCCGCAATCCTCCAGTAACATGGGAATTTACTGAAAGAAACGACCTCTGCCGCTGGTGAGTTTTTTCAGCCGTTAAAAGCTTTCCGGAAAAGCTGTTTGAAATCCTCGAGTGTGCAGGGGCGAGGATTGGTTTCATGGCAGCCATCCTTAAAGGCCCCTTCAGCCAGGGCATCCAGGTCGGCTTCCCGCACTCCCGCTGCTTTCAGACTGGAGGGAATATCCAGTGCGGCATTGAGTTTCCGGACTTTTTCGACCACCAGATGGCTGGCTTCCTCACAGGTCAGCAAAACAGCCTTTGGGTCAAACAATCCGGCAACCCGTGCGAACTTTTCCACCTGGGAGCCTCGATTGAACTCCATCACATAAGGCAGCACCACTGCATTCGCGAAACCGTGATGGAGACCCGAAATCGAAGAGAGCGGATGCGCCATCGAATGAGCGGCACCAAGGTCTTTTTGAAAAGCCAAAGCCCCCATCATCGCCGCGATCATCATGTAGCCGCGTGCTTCCCGGTTCTGGCCATCTTTGTATGCAGCCGGGAGATTCCGAATAACCAGATCGAGGCCTCCGAAGGCAATCGAATCGGCAATTGGATGGAATACATTGGAAACATAAGATTCGAAGCAGTGGGTGAATGCATCCATACCGGTCGCTGCTGTCAGTTTTGGGGGGAGATCGAGGGTCAGGTCGGGATCGATCAGGGCGATTGCAGGCATCAGGCGTGGGTCGAACAGCACCCCTTTGCGCCCGGTTTTACGCAGGATAATCACTGAAGAACGCCCCACTTCGCTTCCGGTTCCAGCCGTGGTTGGAATCGCGATGCTGGGTGGGAGAGGAGGGGCACCCGGTGGAGCCGGAACAAAATCTTCAAGCGCGCCCTCATAGGACACTCGAATCGCCACTGCCTTGGCGACATCGATGGCGGATCCGCCACCCAGGGCGATCAAGGCATCATGTTTTCCTTTCTGGAAAAGCTCGGCTGCCTGGTCGACATTATCCTCAGTGGGATTGGGCAGGACCTGCCCGAAAAGTCCCCAGGAGTGCGGGCTGGCATCCAGAATCTCACGGACCTGCTGGCAGGCTCTGGTCTGGAGCATGCCTGGGTCAGTCACCAGGAGTGGATTGGAAGCACCGATGAAGTCCAGGTGCTGGGGGAGGTTGTTAACCTCTCCATGTCCGAATCGGATTCGGGTTGGAATGGAAAATTGGCTTGTCGGAAGTGTCATAATGGGCATTAAGATGCTTGATCATTTTAAAAAGAGCAAGAGGAGAGCCTGTCTCTTTATGCCGCTTTGCCGACTCTCCGCAGCACACGCAGCTGGATCAGGATGAACAGGCCAATCATGAAACTGCAAACCCAGTAGGGGCCAAAGCTCCCCATTGAATAAACCGCCCCTCCTCCCAGATACAGTGCAAGGACATTGGCAGCCCCGATTACAGACTCATTGATCCCTGAGTTTTTCCCTTTTTCTTCCTCCCCAAACAGGCCATAAAAAGCGCTGCTCATGAACGCAATCCCGGCCATCAAGCCGCTCAATACCAAGGCCGGAAGCACCAAAGGAACTGCAATCGACGATGCCCCACTTTCTCCGTGCTGAAGCCAGAACATTCCACCCAGGGCAAAGGAGAGCAGCCCCAGCAGCCCCAGGAACTGTCCAGACATGAGGTATGACAGGCGGTAATGCCAGCGGTGGGTCATGGAAAGCACCAGAAAGGAGAGGGAATGGCTGACTCCCAGAATCATGATCAGGGTTCCGATGGAGGATGGAGAAAGCCCCCAGTCCACACACAGGAGCGGAACAAAATTCCGCATGGTGACCAATGCATAGACCGCCATCAGGTTGGCGAGGCGTGCCCCGGTGAGAAACTTTCTGCGAATTTCGACCGGGTAGATCTCATCGGCTTCCTGTGTGGGATGAACCTCATGCCGCTTGAGCTCCGGTTTGAAAATCTGAAAAAAGAGAAAGACACCCACCGCAATGATCCAGGAAGCGGAAAAGGGTGCGCGTGCCAGTTTTTCCATCAAATCCCCAGAGAGCTTCGGGCCGATGACATTCAACCCGATCGACCAGCCGACTGCAAATATACCCAGACGACGTGCAATCTCTTTTCGGTCCACATCGGCACTGAACCATGCCTGGAATGCGGGCCAGAAAAAGGCATGTCCGAGCGGGCTTCCAAATGCACAGAGGATAAACAACCCCAGATTTTTCGACAGGCTGAACACAAGGCAATCGAGGGCAATGATGAGGACACCTGTTTTCAGGACAAATATCGGGCCCCACCTGTCGGCCAGCATCCCGGTTAATGTCGATGCGACCATGTACACGATGGTTGTGGTGCCGATTATCACTCCAATCAGATCATCACGGAGTCCAAATTCGGATTTCAGTGTCAGTGGCATTGCCATGGCCACACAACCGGCACAGACATCCATCAACAGGGCGATGATAAAAAGGGTCGGCGCAGTTCGTACACGCAAAGGGGATTATCTCAATACCATGGGTCTATCCACACAGGGGCGGAAAGAAACCGCCCCTGCAGGCGCCATCAACGTGTCAAAACACATCCAGAGAAAAAGACAGGCCGGGCTGGTTTTGTGATCCAGCCCATCCAGTTTCATAGTGCTGCCTGGATGATCGCGGCAAATGATTCCGCTTTCAGGCTCGCTCCACCGATCAGTCCGCCATCGATATCCTGCTGAGCCAGCAGTTCGGCTGCATTCTCCGGTTTCATGCTGCCACCATACTGAATACGGATCAGCTCAGCCACATCGGCACTGGCAAGGCTGCCAAGCAGTTTTCGAATGAAGGCGTGAACCGCCTGGGCATCGGCGGGAGTGGCATTTTTTCCGGTCCCAATTGCCCAGACCGGCTCATAAGCGATCACAATTTGTCCGATTTCATCGGCGCTCAATCCGGCCAGCCCGCCGCGAAGCTGGGTTTCGACAACCTTTTCGGTGACACCATCTTCACGTTCCTTTTCGGTCTCCCCAACACACAGGATGGGAGTCAGGCCATGGGCCAGGGCAGCCTTGACTTTCAGGTTGATGAAATCATCGGCTTCCTTGAAATAGGTCCTTCTCTCACTGTGCCCCAGGATTGCCAGAGATCCTCCCAGCGCCTTGATGAAAGCCGCTGAGATTTCCCCGGTGAAAGCCCCCTCATCCTTTGGATAAAGGTTCTGAGCTCCAACACGGACCGAGGATCCCCTGCATGTTTCAACAACAGCCGCAAGCGCGGTTGCCGGAGGGCACACAGCCACCTCGACCCGGTTCTGACAAGCACAGGACTCGATTACACCTTTAGCCAGGGCGGCCGCCTTGGCGGGGTCGCCACAATACATCTTCCAGTTTCCAGCGATGATCTTTTTACGCATTCAATATCTCCTGCCAGACAAGTTCTCAAAACAGAAGGAGAATTCTATTCTGAAGTGCTGAGAAAGTCACTCTCTTCATCCCGGCGATGAATCGAAAATGGCCGGTGGGAGCCGCCAGAGTCTGTGGATCACTGGTGGTTTCCTGCCTAAAGGAGATAGAATCATCCATTTATATCTCACGAATGTGTTCGGGATATCGGAACGACAGGAGCGGTAAATTTTAATGAAAATAATCCAGTATGGAGCGGGTAATATCGGCAGGTCGCTTGTTGGCCAGCTCTTCAGCCATGCCGGCTGGGAAGTTGTTTTTGTCGATATCGATACAGTGGTGATCGATGCACTGAATCGTGAAAAGAGATATCGGATCCGGGTCAAAGAGGCCCATGAATCGGAAATCCAGGTGACCGGGGTGCGCGGTGTTCATGGCACGGAAACCGAAAAGGTGATTTCAGAGATAGCCACCTGCGACCTGCTTTCAACCGCGGTTGGCCCGGCAACACTTCCCCGGATTGCGCCGGTTATTGCACAGGGTCTTGCGCAGCGGGATCACCCTTTGAACATCCTCCTGTGTGAAAATCTGCGCGGCGCACCAGAAATTGTCCGGGATGCTTTGATGAAGGCACTGCCGGCTGATTTTCCTGTCCATGAGCGAGCCGGCCTGATCGCAACCAGCATCGGCAAAATGGTTCCGATAATGCCTTCCGAGGTCCGCGAGCGGGATCCCCTCGAAGTCTGGGCGGAGGCTTATAACCGGATCGTGGCGGATCGTAACGGGTTCATCGGGCCGATACCGGAAGTCCCAGGACTGGTCGTTCGTGGATGCTTTGAAGCCTATGTGGATCAGAAATTGTTTGTTCACAATCTTGGCCATGCCACAGCTGCCTATCATGGCGATCTGGCTGGGTGCAAAACGATCGCGGAGGCGATGAAAATCCCGGCGATCCTCCGGAGTACTCGAGGCGCCATGGAGGAATCAGGCCGCGCTCTGGTTCGGCTTTACAGCCAGGAGCTGACCGAGACAGATATGCAGGAACATATAACGGACTTGTGCCAACGGTTCGGCAATCAGGCCCTTGGCGACACGGTTTTCCGTGTTGGAAGGGATCGTCCTCGTAAATACGCACCCAATGACCGGTTGATGGGAGCCATCAAAGCCCAGCACAAGGCGGGAATCGAGACGACCTTTACAGTGGAAGCAGCTGCTGCGGGAATTCTGTTTTCGGCAACCGATGAAAAAGGAGAAAGGCACCCGGGGGATGTCGCTTTCGAACAGTTTCATCAGGAGCAGGGGGTTCAAAGGCTCCTTCAACATTATTCGGGCCTTTCTCCGGAAGATCCCTTCGACCGTGAGATCATCGAACAGATAGAAGATCGCCTTGAGAGCCACCGGAGTTCAAGGGGATGACATCTCTGCCATGCGGATAGCGCTCCTGATGAAACGTTACTCCCTCAAGCGGGGTGGAGGGGAATATGACCTTGTCCGCCTGTCTTCATCCCTGCTGAAGCGCGGCCATGAAGTCCATCTGTTTGTCCATGACATCGAAGGAGAAACGGATCCGAAACTGGTGTTTCACAAGGTTCCGATGAACCGCGCCTGGGCGCCCCTCAAAATTCTTTCTTTTGCCCGAAATGCCCCACGGGTGGTTGAGGAATCCGGGCTTGATTTTGATGTCACACATGCCATGACACAAACCTTCCCAAGCGACCTCTACTGGAATGGAGGCGGGCTTCAGATCAACTGGCTGAGGGAACGTTACAGCCCAGGCGTGCTGTCGAGAGCCTGGATGAACCCCCGTCATGCCGCCAACCTGTGGGTGGAAAAAAACCTTTTTGTCCCTGGGCATTATCGGCACATTGTCTCGCTCACTTCGATGGAGAAGGACCAGATTCTGGGAGATTACAAGGTGCCCGCAGACCGGTTTCATGTCATCCCCAATGGGATCGATCCCGAGCGATTCAACCCGGAAACCCGTCAAAAATATCGAACGGATTCACGCAGGAAATTGGGAGTTTCTGATGACCAGAAGCTCCTGCTGGTGGTGGGAAGCGATGGATGCCGCAAGGGGTTTCCCCAGCTGTTCCAGGCTTTGGGAAAGCTGCCATCCACATTGAATTGGCGGCTGGCCATCGCAGGGAATGACCCTCCCCAACGCTGGCTTCCATCTGTCAAAAGGGAAGGCCTTGATGGGAAGGTCCATTTCCTGGCACATGAAAAGCACATCGAGAGACTGTATGCTGCGGCAGACCTGGTGATTATGGCATCACTGTTCGAGGGGTATGGAAATGTCATTCCGGAGGCTATGGCCTGCGGCTGTCCGGTCCTGACCACACGCCAGGTCGGCGCTGCCGATTTTATCACACCCGGTGTGGATGGGTGGATCCTTTCTTCCTGCAAGAATATCCCGGAATACACCTCTGCTTTGGAGGAGATATTATCCCTCCAGGACCTGGATCCTTTCGGCTGGAAAGCAGTTCAGAAGGTGAAACCTTTTACCTGGGACTGGACAGTTGACCGGCTTGAGGAGGTATACCACCTCATCCGGAAAGAAAAATCCACAGGCATCACCGCTTGAACTTCATTCGGGGAAAGCACTCCCCGCTTACCCTTTTCTGATTGAATCCCGTATCTCAAGGAGATCCTTCATCACCGGGAAAAGATCCACCTTCGAACCAGCAACTCCGAAAGCATCATGCAGGTTTCGATAATGAAGAAAAAGGCGATCATAAATCTCGGAGTTTTGCTTGCATGGGACATAAGATATTTCACTTTGAGAACACATGGCCTGCTGTGCCTGGGGGATGGTGTCATATCCACCTCGATGGGACCCCGCTGCCACAGCCCCGCAGATGGCTGCGCCCAGTGCACTGGTCTGTGTGGATTTCACCAACCGCTGAGAACATCCGGTAATGTCCGCATAGACCTGCATCAGGAAGGGGTTCTTTGAAGGGATTCCACCCGCATTGATCACCTGATTGCAGTGGACTCCATGTTCTCGGAAACGGTCGAGAATCATTCGTGCACCAAAGGCAGTGGCCTCGACCAAGGCACGATATATTTCTGCCGCGGTGGTTTTGAGCGACTGGCCAAGAATCAAGCCAGAGAGACGGGGATCGACAAGCAGGCAACGGTTCCCATGGTTCCAGTCGAGCGCCAGCAGGCCACTCTCTCCGGGCCGCAGCCTTTCGGACTGCTTCGAAAGTTCAAAGTGTGCCTGGGATGAATCCGGTGAATTGAGGACATCATCCACCCACCAGCGAAACAGATCCCCAGTAGCTGCCTGACCCGCCTCGATTCCCCAGAAACCGGGCAGAATGGAACTGTAAACCACACCACAAATTCCCGGAATTTCCGGCTTGGCCTGTTCCCCCGGCAGGACTGTCATCAAGACACTCGATGTCCCGAAAATATTGCCAACCACCCCGGGCGAAACACCCGCTCCAATAGCACCTGTATGACCATCCAGTGCACCCATCGCCACTGGAACACCTGCAGGGAGTTTCAGTTTCTGTGCCCATTCTTCTGTCAGATAACCCGCAAGCCGATCGACTGGGTGAGCCTCGGAATAAAGGAATGAGCCATGGGCCAGCAGCCGCTCATCGAGGCTGTCAAAGAAATCCTGCGGAGGAAAACCATTTTGAGCGGGATCGAACAGAGCCTTATGCCCAGCCGCACACAGATTTCGTTTCAGATTTTCAATTCGGTTGACTCCTGTGAGCACCCCCGGGATCCAATCCGAGATTTCAGCCCATCCTGCTGCTGCCTGAAAAACCTCCGGATCCTCATGCAGGCAGTGAAAGACCTTTGCAAGAAACCATTCTGGGGAGTAAACACCCCCATTATCCCGGATTCGGTTCGGAATCAGCTCCCAGGCCCTCCGGGTGATTTCGAGTGCTTCGTTGTGGGAGGTATGATCCTTCCAGAGCCAGGCCATGGCATTGAAATTCTCTTTGAAGCGGTCCTGGAAAGCCAAGGGAACCGTATGCCGATCCAGCGGCAATGGGGTGGACCCGGTTGCATCGATCCCGATTCCAATAATTTTTTCGGGAGAAAATCCTGGATAATCCCAGGAGTTTTCAAGCGCCTGATGAACCGAATCGATCAGGCTCTCGAGATAATCGGAGGGGTGCTGGCGTGCCAGATCGGGATCCCGGAGATCGAGCAGAATCCCTTGCTCACCCTGTTTGTACCGGCCAATTCCCTGCCCTGCTTCGGCGCCATCAGCAGTTCGAACGATCACACAGCGGACGGAGTTGGTCCCAAAGTCCAGACCGAGTGAAAATGCATCCTCCATTACAGAATGGGATTCCATTATGACGCCCTTTCGAACAGGATAACCTCCGAATCATGCGGATCGACACCCGGATCACACCTGAACAATTAACTCTTTCCGCCCAGCGTGTCATCTCACTGGCAGCCGAGAAGTCATTGGAATTGAATAAAACCTGGGATGCCACACATGGCGCGCCTGTTTTTACTGCCGAAGGGAAATATACAACACGGGGGTGGACCCAGTGGACGCATGGCTTCCAGTTCGGGATTCCACTGCTGGTTTATGAAGTCACTGATCAGCCGGAGTTTCTGGCCATTGGACGCCACAAGACGCTTGAACACATGCCGGTGCATTTGACTCACCGCGGGGTTCATGACCATGGATTCAATATCGTTTCCACGTATGGCGCTCTCGCCCGCCTGATGCACAAAGGGCTGATCCCCTTTAACGAATGGGAACTGGCCACTTACCAGACCGCATTGAAGGTTTCCGCGGCGGTTCAGGCAATGCGCTGGTCTGAAACCGCTTATGGGCATGGTTACATCTATTCCTTTAATGGTCCGCAATCTCTCTTCTGCGATACGCTGAGAACCCTGCGCAGCCTGGCTCTCGGCCATGGCCTCGGACACAGGCTTCACTCCGAGCGTGATGCTGAAATTTCATTGCTCGACCGCCTTGTTCAACACATCAGGACGACTGCACGGTTCAATGTCTTTTTTGGTGATGGCCGGGATATTTACGACCACCCGGGGCGAGTAGCGCACGAATCGATCTTCAATCCGGCCGATGGTTGCTACCGTTGCCCCAGCTCCCAGCAGGGTTACTCTCCCTTTACAACCTGGACGAGAGGGTTGGCATGGATCCTCTGTGGTTCAGCTGAACTTCTGGAATGGATCGAATCACGCCCTTCCGGGGAATTTGACCCGTATGGAGGACTCGAAGAAATTCGCCACCTGCTCCGACGCATGGCGAAAGTCACAGCAGATTATTATATCGATGGCTTGACTGCGCTCGATGGAATTCCATTCTGGGATGATGGAGCTCCCGGGCTGGTTTACCTGGAGGGATGGCGGGACAAAAATTCGGTTCCAGAAAATCCCTGGGAACCGGTCGATTCGAGTGCTGCAGCAATCTCTGCCCAGGGGCTGATACGTCTGGGATTGCTGCTGAAAGAGGACCGTTACCTCCAGGCTGGGCTGACTGCCGCACAGACTCTTTTCGCAGAGCCTTACCTGTGCACCAATTCCAGCCATCAGGGATTGCTGCTTCACAGTGTGTATCATCGGCCGAATGGCTGGGATCATATTCCGGCGAATTCAAAGATCCCGCAGGGTGAGTCCTCGATGTGGGGAGATTACCACCTGGTGGAATTATCGGTGTTGATCCTGTCACTCCACCCGGGATCAAAGCTATATTGTTTCTTCCCGGATGAATGATGACTCGATCTCTCTCTTCCCTCATCTGCACTCCTTTGACCATGCCCTCTCACGAGGCGATGAAACAGGCGATGGTGGCAGAGAATCCTCTCCAGGATGTGTATGAACTCCGCCTGGATTATCTGGAGAGTGTTCATCTCCCGTCGCTTCTGGAAAAACATAATCTGCCTGTCCTCGCCACCCTGCGCCTCCCACAGGATGGGGGCTTCTGGAAAGGCTCAGAAGCCGAACGGATTCGATTGCTTGAACAGGCCGATGACCTGGGTGCCGATTATATCGACATTGAAATCGACCGGATTAGAACATTCCATGCCCGGGGAAAAGCCAAAGTGATTGTCTCCTGTCATAACTTTCAGGAAACGCCTCAATCGCTGCCGGATCTGGTCAAGCGGATGGAAGACACCAATGCCGACATCGTTAAAGTCGCCACAATAGCCAAAGATCACCGGGATAATGTACGGATGATCGAGGTTCTTGAATCCTCACAGAAACCCATAATCGGAGTGACGATGGGGCCGCATGGCCATGTGATGCGTATCCTGGGGCCGAAGTTTGGCGCATTTCTGGTGTTTGCTTCCCTTGGAAAAGGCAAGGAATCCGCACCGGGGCAGGTTCCAGTCATGGATCTTGTCTGTGGGTACCGTTTCAGGGAAATTCAACCCGCAACCCATATTTATGCCCTGGTTGACCATCCAGAAGGATATGTGCTTTCAATGCAGATCAACCAGGTGCTCTCAAGGGAAAAAATCAATGCTCTGGTTTTGCCTGCCCAGAGCAGCGAGGATCGTTCTTTCTCGCTGGGAGAAAGGAGCGATACTACCCTGATAAGGAATGGTATGTCATTTCCTGAGCCATTAGATGCTTTATTAAAAGCCGAGGATATTCATGTCTGAAACCACAACGAAACCCTCTGGTGGAATTAAGATCCTGCTGTTCACTCTCGTCACCCTCCTGATTCTCTTTTTCGCTGTTGAGGGAATCTGGCGGGTGGTTTGCCTCGCGGGGCTGTCGATTCCTCCCAGTGGGGATCGAAGCCTGGATCGGGAATGGGATTGGGTCGTGACCACTCGTGCGGATGGAAAACACCCGATTACAGAAGGCCCCTATCGATATGATCCTGTCCTGGGCTGGGGGCTGCTGCAGGGGTTCCATAAAGACAATATTCACATCAACAAGCATGGCCAGCGCGGCCTGGTGGATTGGCAGGTTGAGAAGCCGGCGGGAATCAGGAGAATCATGGCGCTGGGAGATTCTTACACCTATGGTTATGATGTCGGTGATCAGGAGGCCTATCCAGCAGTCCTGGGTTCACTGCTGGGAGATGGGTTCGAGGTGATCAACTGGGGAGTGCCAGGATATGGCACCGACCAGCAAGTTCTGCTCTATGAAAAATACGGCACCAGCTTCTCCCCGGATATTGTCATCCTCGGTTTTTATACCCCGGATTTGTTCAGGAATCGCCTCACCTTTTTCAGCTACCTGAAGCCCTGCTACGAGCTTCAGGGAGATCAGCTTCACCTGGCAGCCGGCACAATACCCAGCCCAACAGAACTGCTTGAAACTTATAATTCCGGTCAGAAGCAGATCCGGACCGATGGGTTTTATTCCCTGGCATATCTGAGGCGGGAATTGGAAGATATGCGCCGTGATCATGTCGATCCAAACACGCTTGAGTGGCCTGTGACCCAAAAAATTCTCGAACATTTTTCGCAGATTGTCCGCGGTCATGGGGCCACTCCTCTCCTGCTGATCATCCCGGACAAAGAGATCCTCAAGAAAGAGGAATCGGCTACTACCGATATTGCGAACCTGCTCACCGAGCTTGCCGAAAAACTTGGAATGCCTTGCCTGGATATGATCCCGATCATCCGGGCAAAAGCCAGTGAAACAAATGAGCCGCTCTATAAAGGCCACTGGACTCCATTCGGCCATCAGATAGCGGCAGAGGAACTTTTAAAAGCGCTGCGAGAAAAGGGATTGCTGTAGTCTTCCGATGCAATACTATGAACACTTCCTGGTGGCTGAGTTGAAATCCATAAAAGTGG
>LMZT01000096.1 GCA_001567115.1 Candidatus Hinthialibacteria bacterium OLB16
GCGCTGGTGGTTGCGCTCTGCACCAAACCGTTTGACTTTGAAGCTCGGTTCGCCATCGCATCGCCGAACGCGGGCAGCGCGAACTGCGCCAGAAGGTCGATACGCTGATCACCATCCCGAACCAGCGCCTGCTGGAACTGGTCGATGACCGCACGACTCTTGTGGATGCCTTCAAAGTCGCCGACAGAATGCTGATGCAGTGTGTCCAGGCGATTGCCGACCTGATCACCAAACCGGGTCAGATCAATGCCGACTTCGCCGATATCCGTGCCATCATGAACCAGCAGGGTGGCGCAGTCATGGGTGTCGGCCATGCCGAGGGGCCTGAAAGAGCTCTCAATGCCTTCAAACAGGCTTCACAGAATCCGCTGATGGAAGAAGTGGTCATCGAAGGCGCGCGCGGCATCCTGATCAATGTCACCACCGGCTATGATGTCACTCTGCATGAGCTCAACAATGCGATTGCGGAGATCATCCATCCCAAAGCCGATCCCGAAGCGAACATCATCTTCGGGGTGGTTCTGGAAGATGACCTCGAGAATGAAATGCATGTCACCATCCTGGCAACCGGCTTTGAACGCCAGTCGCACATGGACACCGAAATCCATGAGCGGCCCCGGGAGGAAAGCCGTCCTTACCACCAGGAGGAATCTGGATTCGACCGGCCGGCATATCTTTCCCGTTCGAGCAAAGACAGCCGTATGTTCGAAGAATCCCAGGAACCCCAGATGGAAGCCGCCATGGCTGCCCCGGAAAGGGAATCGCCTCCTTCACGCAAGGGACGCGGCATGCGCCCGACCGATGTCTTTCCAGCGATTTTCGGTCCTGGATCCGGCCACTGAGCAAGATTCGATCCGGTCCTGGTGGTGGTTTGCGCCGCCTCCAGGACCGGGAAAAATGCCCTTCTTCCCCCTTCCTGCCTTTTCCTGTTAAATCCAAAGCATGAAAAGTGCAAAGCGATATTTGTGTTTGTTTTCAGTCTTTTTCTGGTTTCTCCCAGGGATTATCACTCCCGTTTCCGCTCAATTTTCCCTCATTCCCATGGATGAAACACAAACCGACCACCTGAAAGCCTATGGCATTGCCTATTGGGCGCTTCAGGAACCTCGGGGCTGGACTGTCGAGTGGGTCCTGAACTACCGGTATGGCTCATTTATCATCTATGACAGCGAGGAAGTTCAAAAGAAATGCCTTCTGGAAGGTGTGACTGTCGAATCGCTTTCTGCAGCCGGCCGGGATGGGATTCTGCGCCAGATCGACTCCACCAACTCCGAGCTGGTGACACTGGAAAAAGCACCCAGTGTGGCGGTTTATGTCCCCCCTAACTTTGACCCATGGGATGATGCTGTCACCCTCGTCCTGGAGTATGCAAAAATTCCATACCAGAAAATCTGGGATCCGGAAGTCATCTCTGACAAGGTTCAGGAATTCGATTGGATTCATCTTCACCATGAAGACTTCTCCGGCCAGTATGGCAAATTCTATGGCAGCTTCCGGACCGCTCCCTGGTACCTCGAAAAAGTCCGCCTGTTCAAGGAGGCTGCAAGGGAGGCGGGTTTTCCATCGGTTGCGGAACACAAACGGGCAGTGGCTGTCCATCTGGCGGAATTTGTCAACCAGGGTGGCTTCCTCTTTGCCATGTGTTCCGCCTGTGACACGCTCGATATTGCTCTCGCCGCTGAGGGCATCGACATCATCCGCCCTGAAATCGATGGGACTCCGATGACCCCCAATGCCCAGGAAAAACTTCGGTTCGATAATTGCCTGGTTTTTAAAAATTTCACCCTGTTCCCTGATCCTTATGTCTATGAATTCAGCAATATCGATTGCGGTCCCAGCCAGGGCATTCCTGCCACCTACCATAACAAGCGGTTCACCCTTGTAGACTTCAGCGCTAAACAGGATCCTGTCCCCAGCATGCTGACTCAGTGCCATGTGAATGAAGTCAATGAGTTTCGCGGCCAGACCTCAGCATTCCGCAAGGAACTGCTGCGCGAGGATGTTCAGATTCTCGGAGAATTTCGTGGTGAAGGCGCGGTCAAATACCTGCACCGCAATTTCGGCGAAGGAACTGTCACCTTTTTTGGCGGCCATGATCCCGAAGACTACGAACACATTGTCTATGAAGGCAACACCGAGCTTTCCCTTCATAAAAACTCACCTGGCTACCGTTTGATTCTTAACAACATTCTGTTTCCTGCCGCAAAGAAACGCCAGCGGGAAACCTGAGAGGCAGATCGGGCAGATTATGGGGGTGTACCTGTCTGGCATCGGAGAAGGGATGCTGGCCCTGCTGGCCAACAAGTTTCGTTCGAGCCTCACCATGCTTGGAGTCACCATCGGTGTCATGGCCATTGTGGCTGTGGTCTCGATTGGCGATGGAGGCAAGCGCCGGGTTCTGGATGAAATCGAAAAAATCGCCCAGCCCACCATGTTCTGGTTTTTCCCCAACTGGGTCTATGTCCAGAAGATGGAAGAGGAGAACAAGGAGGTTAAGTTTCTCAAATACGAGCAATTCCAGCACCTCTGTGACGTGACGAAGAACGAGGGAGATCTTATTGCCAGGCTGTCCAGCCGCCATCGTGTCCGCTACAGGGACCGCGAACTTCAATCATCGGTGCAGGGTGTCACTGAAGCATACTTTCCTTCAGTCAGTCTCGACCTGGCGGATGGGCGCATGTTTACCGAGCAGGACCAGGCTTCCAAGGCGCGGGTCTGCATTATCGGCCAGGAAGTTAAAAGTATCCTTTTCCCTTACGAGGATCCCCTTGGAAAAGTGGTTCGTGCTGGCGATCAGCGCTATACAGTCATCGGATTGCTTGCATTCAAAGGGACATCTTTCATCGAGGCGCGAAATTATGACGACAATATCTATGTTCCACTCAATACCATTCGCCACCGGGAGCCTAAGAATCGAGATATCATGTGGTTTACAGGTGTTGCGAAGAATGTGGACCTCATTCCGGTCATTCGCGGAAAGGTGCACCAGACACTGGTCGAAATGGGGTTCCCTGAACGGTTCATGGAAAGCGGCACCCTGGGTGAAGAACTCCGGGGATTCGAAATGGTGTCCCTCGCCCTCAAGATCATGATATCCGGTGTTTCTGCAATCAGCCTGTTTGTCGGTGGACTGGGGATCATGAATGTCATGCTCGTGACCGTGAAAGAACGCACCCGTGAAATCGGCTTGCGGAAAGCCCTGGGGGCCAGCTCGGCGGGGATTCGTTTTCAGTTTTTTGTCGAAGCGGTGCTGATGAGCTCCCTGGGTGGGCTGGTTGGCGCCATTCTCGGCATCGGGATCACCTATGGGGTCAATGTCTTCACAGGTTTTCCTACTATCATTTCCCATGGGGCCATTACCTGGGGGTTGTTTTTTGCCTTCATGGTGGGATTGGTCTTCGGAATATATCCGGCGCATAAGGCCGCATCACTCGATCCCTCCGAGGCTTTGCGGTATGAATGAACCTCGTGTTGGAACGACCAATTCAGTCGAAGCGGAAGAGCCGCCTGCCATGCCGGAACGCAGGGACTCCCTTTTTCAGGCCGGGCAGGATGTCTGGCATCGCCTGGAACACCTGACCCACCGAACTGAACGAACCAGCCCCAGGCTGATGCCTCAGGAAGATCCCCGGAGGCAAGTTGGTCCTCCTGCAATTGAGCTTGAAGGGCTTACGAAACGATTTGGTGGCCATCTGGCGGTTGACAACCTGACTCTCACAGTCCGGAAAGGTGACTTTTTCGGCTTCCTGGGCCTGAATGGAGCCGGGAAAAGCACCACCATACGGATCCTCTCAGGCTTGCTGCTGCCCACCTCGGGAAAAGCGTTTGTGGCCGGTCTGGATGTCACTGCCGACCCGCAGGAAGTCAAACGGCGTATCGGCATTCTTCCCGAAGAAATCACCACCTACGAACGGTTGACCGGTTTTGAATTGCTCAAGTTTGTCGGCCGGATTTACGGGCTGCCTGAGGCCTGGATCGAGGAACGCTCCATCGATCTTTTTCGTGTACTCGATTTCACTCCCGAGGACAGCAGTCGTCTGATCGTCGATTACTCCATGGGTATGAAGAAAAAGATTGCCCTGGCTGCAGCCCTCATCCACAATCCCGAAATCCTCTTCCTCGATGAACCTTTCAATGGCATCGATGCAGTCACCTCGCGGTCGATCCGGCTGATCCTCAAACGGGCAGTGGAATCAGGAGTGACTGTATTTTTTTCTTCCCATATTCTCGAGGTGGTTGAGCGCCTCTGCAACCGGCTCGGGATCATTCATAATGGGCGGCTGGTGGCCTATGGAACTCTGGATGAAATCCGCCATGCTAACTCTGCCTCCCATGAAACACGCCTGGATGACCTTTTTGTCCGCCTGGTGGGCGGGGAAGATCCGGCGGATTCACTCGACTGGTTGAAATTTGCCGATGAGCCTCCTCCCCAGGTTCTGCCATGACTCCGAAAGCTTCTCCGCCACTTAGGTCCGCCCTGGAAAGGGTTGCGGGCATGGTCTCTTTTGACAGATCTCACTGCCCGGATGGTGTGCTGGCTGGCATCGATGAAGCAGGGAGAGGGCCTTGGGCCGGCCCTGTGGTTGCTGCCGGTGTCGTGCTGGATGTATCAGTCGATCCCGCTCTTCTGTATGAACTCAATGACTCCAAAAAACTGACTCCCCGCCAGCGTGAAAGGCTTGCCCGGAAAATTGCCGAAATCGCACAGGGCATCGGTGTCGGAACAGCCAGTGTGGATGAAATCGACCGGCTCGGAATCCTCAAGGCCACATTTTTGGCCATGCGCCGTGCGCTCGATGATCTGGCAATCCTGCCGGACCACATTCTTGTGGATGGCAACAGAGACCCGGACCTGGGGTTTCCCACCACCTGCCTCGTCCAGGGCGACAGCCGCAGCGCTTCTGTGGCAGCTGCTTCAATCATGGCGAAGACCCACCGCGACCGCCTTATGGACCTCCTGGCTGGAGATGAGGACCCGTATGGTTTTCGCTGCCATAAAGGTTATGGCACCGAGCTGCACAGCCATGCCCTGTCGGTCTTCGGGTTGTCCGGCCACCACCGCAGGTCCTTCAAACCGGTGGCGCACTACCTGATCCATCCCGGTCCATCTCCGGGTTTTCTCAAAGCCTGGAAGCTGCTTCTGTCAGTCAGGCCAGGGAGCGATTGTTCGCACCTGTTCGATCAGGTGGAATCCGAGCTCCCTTACCTCACAGAAAGTGAAAGCTGGCTTCTCCAGCACCGCCTGATGAGCCTTCGCAGCATGATTCCCAAAGTTCCGGAAGGGAGCCTCGCACAACGCCATAAAGGGGACTTTTTTGAAGGCCTGGTCGGAAAATACCTGAAAGACAAGGGATTCATCCTGCTCGAGCAGAACTACCAGACCCGTGAAGGTGAAATCGACTGGATTGTTCAGGATGGAGAAACCCTGGTCTTTATCGAAGTCAAAATGCGCCGGAGTGCGGAATATGGCGGTGCAGCTGAGGCGGTGGATCGCAGAAAGCGGCAACGGATCATTCTGGCGGCTTTATCCTATCTGGACCGTTATCCCCGGGAAATGGATTGCCGTTTCGATGTGGTTGCCCTCGAGGGTGATCGGAAAGGCGGGACCCGGCTTGAATACTTTCCGAATGCCTTCACACTCGATCCCTGACCTGATGGAATCCTTGATATCTTGAAGCTCGAGGACTGGCCCGGTGAGGATTGTTGTTGTTTCAGACATACACGGGAACCTGGAAGCCCTGGATGCGGTCCTGAGCGATGCTGCCAGGAATGGCTATGATCATCTGGTATGCCTCGGTGATGTTGTCGGATATGGGGCCGACCCACAGGCCTGTGCCGATAAAATCCGCGAAGTGGTTTCAAAAGATGAGCGTGGCCGGGGCATGATTGTCCGTGGCAACCATGATGATGCCGCCAGTGGCGGGGGGGATGAATATTTCAACCCGAATGCCAGGATGGCTGTCCGCTGGACTCGTGAGCAGCTGGATGCTGAAACCATTGACTGGCTGGCGCAGCTTCCGATGACCTTGGTTTTCCAGGAACTGTTTCTGGTTCATTCCT
>LMZT01000097.1 GCA_001567115.1 Candidatus Hinthialibacteria bacterium OLB16
CACAGCTCAGTGGCTTTTGAGCCGACTTGAGAACCTCCTCAATGGCTTTCAGCATATTCATAGTGCCTCCTCAAGTAACGATTACATGATCGGCTCGGAGGATAATCTCTCGATCATTTAATTGAAAACGCCCGCGGGAGATGAAGGCCTCCGGCGGGCGTTTGAGCCTGGTCGTCTGTTCAGGTAACTTATTCTTTGGCGCGCAGCGTCTCCCTGCGTCCCTGCCAATGGTACAGCAGGTAACCCGCGATGAAGATGGTCGAATAAGACCCCGCAATCACACCCACAAGCAGCACGAATGAGAAGTCATTGATCACATCCCCACCGAACAGGAACAGGATCATCACCACCATCAGAACGGTTAAAGATGTGATGATTGTTCGCGACAGAGTCTGGTTGATGCTCTTGTTGATGATATCCCGCAGCGACTCGCGCCCACCCCGCCGGTTTTCACGCACACGGTCAAAGATGACGATGGTATCATTGACCGAAAAACCGATAATGGTCAGCAGCGCCGCGATGACCGACAGATTCAATTCCCTCTCGATCCCGAAAACATGGGAGAATCCGAGCATTCCGAGGCTCACCAGCACATCATGGACAAGCGCCACGACCGCCGCGGCCGCATAGGCAAACTGGAATCGCAGCGAAACATAAATCAGGATCGCAACCCACGACAGGACGACAATGATAATTCCCGTGCGGGCCATCTCGCCGCCGAATGAAGCCGCAAAGGACTCCATCCCGACTATATTGACCTTCATATTCGCATTGATCTTGTCCAAACCGGAAACGATATAATTCCCCAGGTCAACCTCGGGTTCATCCGCACGTGTGCGAATCACCCCCGCTGCCATTCTTTCGCCGCTGGTTCCATCATCGGGAAGTATCTCGACCACCTGCTGGCCTTCCGGGATGGATGTCCCTTTTTTGACACGGATCAGGAATTCCTGAGAGTCTGTTCCCAGTTCCTGGATCGACGCCGATTCGAGCATCAGGTCATCGGACAGCTGAGCGCGGAGGGTTTCGATGCTGACTGGCTCTTCAAAATGCAGCCTCACCATGGTGCCGCCGGTCAGCTCAAGCCCTTGAATCTTCGACCAGTTGAACAGTGTGTAACCCAGGGTCACAACAATCACCACCACGGACACAACAATGAATGGCGGCGCAATCTTCAGGAAATCCACCTGGGTGTTTTCCATGAAACGCAGGCTTCCCAGCGACATCTCGGAGTTCTTACGCCCGATGGCACGCCAGTCCTGGAAAACACGCGTCACAAACAGCGCGGTAAACATTGAAATGATCAGACCGACTGTCAGTGAAATCGCAAACCCCTTGATCGGGCCGGTTCCATACTGCATCAGAATCAGGGCTGTCAGGATGGTGGTGATGTTTCCATCGAGAATCGCGGACAAAGCCCGGCTGTAGCCACGTTCAACCGCAGCGGTCGCTGCCCCATTCGGCCGGCCTTTAAGTTCCTCACGGATGCGCTCGAACACCAGCACATTGGCATCCACCGACATGCCGATGGTCAGGATGATGCCGGCAATACCGGGAAGGGTCAGGCTGGCCTGCAGCATCGCCATCGATGCCACCAGCAGGAACAGGTTCAGAAGCAGGGCGATATCGGCAAACACACCCGCAATGGCATAATAACCAATCATAAAAATAATAGTCACGAGGAGGCCGATAAGCGCGGCACGGAATCCTTTGGCAATCGAGTCCATGCCGAGGCTTGGGCCAATCGAACGGTTCTCGATGATGCGCACATCGGTCTTCAACGCACCCGCTTCGAGCACAACCGCAAGGTTCGCCGCCTCCTGCGTGGTGAATGAGCCTTCGATGATGGCGGATCCCTGCCGGATCGGACCTCGGATGGTTGGCGCCGAATACACGACACCATCGAGCACAATCGCGAGGTTCTTGCCGACATTTTCCGAGGTCACTCTCGCAAACTGCGCTGTTCCTTCACGATTGAACTCGAGTGAAACGATCGGCTGTGTCACCACATTGGTCTGGAAGGAAACGAATGCCCGATTGAGCGTTTCGCCTCCCATCTGGGTCTTGTCTTCGATCAGGTAAAGGTTTCGATATTTGGCGCTGGTTTCCTGGTGGATTTCCAGCGGCCCCCAGATGAAGGTATACCCCGGGGGGACTTCCATCGAACTGATCTTGATGGCCCGGCTGACAGCCTGAACATCCTCTTCAGCCACCTGAACCATCGGCGACTGTGCGGTTGGACGCAGGCGGTCCTCGAGGGCCGGATTCGCCCGGGCGACGGCATCGACAGTCCGGACAAAAATGTCCGCCGGTGCAGTCAGGCGGAAAACCAGCCTGGCAGTGGCTCGCAGGATCCGCAGCACATCATCCGGATTTTTTACACCGGGAATCTGGATCAGTATCCGGTGGGGTGGCTGTTTTTCAACCACCGGTTCGGTCAATCCAAGCTTGTCGATTCGTGCACGGTAGACAGTCAGAGCCTGGTCGAGGAGAGTCTGCATCCCCTCTTTGTTGCTGACTGGCGCAGTTCCGCTGGCGTGGCTGATTTCCAGGACAACATGCATTCCGCCGGCAAGGTCCAGGCCGAGTGGCAATGCCTTTCGGCGCAGGCTGTGAAGCCGGTCCACCTTCGCCTGGCGGTCTTCTTCCAGCCGGCGCAGCTCGGTATCGCTTCGAGCCTCACCAGTGGCATCGCGAATCTCTGCAAGACGCTGGTCAATGTCCGCAATATCTTCGGTGATCGGATCGGTCGAATTGCGTATATCAGATGGATACCGATACCAGACGAAAGAAGGGTAAAGGTAATAAACTCCCAACAAAACTGAAAACAGGATGACCAGCCACTTCCAGAGCGGTACAGCGCGCATTTTGCCTGATGCCTCCAAAGAAACTGGAGCCTGCCAGGCAAGACAAGGCCGACCCCATGTTGAACTTTCCGAGTATAGGGTGACAGGCACCCATGTCAATCTTCGCTTACTGACTCAAAAACAGTCCGATCCAAGCGCATTTCCAGCACTCTGTTTCTTGAACAGAAATCCTTCAGAAATGCAGTCGATTGCCTGCTCCAGGGAAACAGAACCAACCTCTTCTGCCGGACGGCTCTTTCGGTCCTGAAATGCATCCATCTGAGTCTGGCTGCTTCACAGAGAATCTGAGGTTTCCGGGGCGTCCGGTTCGACACCCGGGTGAACCACGGCACAGGCGGTGTTTCTTACGGCTGCTCCCGTTAAGGCCTGACCGGGTTCGAAGCCTGCCTTGCGTGGGCCCGGGCGCCGAACTGGGCGCCCCGGTTCCTGGTTCAGATTCGTTTTTCTTTTTCCCGTCCGAGAGCCGAATT
>LMZT01000098.1 GCA_001567115.1 Candidatus Hinthialibacteria bacterium OLB16
TCCTTGAAAACCCCCCAGGATAAACCCTTCATCCCATTGCGCTCCCTGGTCGATCCAGGCGCGGAGGATCCCCACCTGCTCGGCTGTCAGAGGGGTTCCCTCGGGTGGCATGACCGAATCCGGATCGGTTCCGGAAACCAGGCGGACCAGAAGGCTGTTGGTGCTGTCTCCAACCACAGCCGATGGCCCGGAAACCCCGCCCTCGAGGATTGTTTCACGGGTATCGATCTTGAATTTCCCTTTGTTTTTCCCACCGCCATGGCAACGAATGCACTTGTTCTGAAGAATGGGCCGGACATCCACCATGAAACGGACCTGCTTGTCCGCCGCCGGGGGCAGCGGTCCGTCGGCTGTTGATTCCTGAATCTCCGAATCGGCCCCGGAAAGGATCAATGCCAAGAGGGGAATCAGCACCATGCCGAGTCGATTGGCGAGCTGATGGCAACGATGTTTTTTTCTGGATGGACAGGTTTCTGGCTGCATGGGTCCTAATGTTCCGCAGAAAATGGAATTCCACCAGGCAGTGGTGAGTTGAGTTTAGAAGCCGGTGCAGCCATCTGGCAAGAGAAAACTCGAAAAAATTATCTCAAGGCCGCCAGCCCGGTGTTTCAATCCTCTGTGGGATAACAGCAGATCTTGCAGGCCGGGATGGATCCGCGACGCATCAGCAGCCTCCTGAACCGCCGTGAAAGCTCCCCATTCCACAGCTCCTCAAGCCTGGCGTCCTTGATTTTCCCGACATAGAAGTGGCTGCAGATGGTCGCCTCCCCCTGGCAACTGATCGATAACACCTCCTCCGGAATGCGGCAGATCAGGTCCGGTTCAGGCAGGCGGTCGGCATCGCGGTAGTAGTCAATAACATAATCCCGGCTGTAACGGGGGTTTGGAAGAACCGGAAAGGGAAACACCCCGGGCCTGGTCAGGGATTCAATCTGGTTCCAGACCACCTCTCCATCGATGGCGGGCGGGTTCAGGTTCCCCCCTGCCTGGATTTCCTGGTGATCCGGTTTGATTGGGCGCAGCAGGGCGGCATTCTCCTCGAGCAGAGGCGGATGGTCATAAATCAGGTGCTGGATGGTAAACTGGGAGATCGGCTGATCTCGGAAACATTCAACAGTTTCAGCGATGTGAGGGTAATTTTCTTCAGTGACTGTCAGGCGGATGTTGATGTAAGGGAAAGGGGAGCCGTCTTCCTGGCGGATGCGGAATATTTTTTCCATTCCCTTGACTGCCAGGCGGTAGGTTCCTTTTCCCTGGCGGATCAGGTCATGCAGATCGGGCGGGCCATCGATCGACAGGTTGACAGTATTGACCGGCCCATGAACCAGCCGTTCCGCCCAGAAATCGAGAGTCGTTCCATTTGTTTCGAGTGAAGCGAACAGCCCACGCTTCTCGATTGCATCGAGGACTTCACCGAACTGGGGGTGGAGAGGGGGTTCACCGCCGAGGATTTGAATATAAGGGCGGTAAGGGGCCACCTGGTCGAGAACATCCTCGATGACAGGAAGGTCGAGGGTCAGCTGGTTGACCGGAATTCCGTGGTAACCTCCCGCTTCTCCCCACTGGTTGCACATGCGGCAGGTCCGGTTGCAGGCCCCGGTGATCTGGAGGATCACCATTTTGGGCGGTGGGGCGACCCCCTGCACCCGTGCGCGGAAATTCACCATCCGCCGTTCGGCCTGAGTGCGCACGACATAGGATGCATACGACCAGTCGGTCGCGAAACGCTTCACTTTTCCCAGGGTGATCTGCACTCTTTTTCAGCCTTATCCATTTGGTTCCAGTTGAATCGATTCAGTTTAACTTGGACAGGGAGGGGATCAAACCCCCGGTCCGACTGCCGTCATTCCCTTTCCCCCTTTGTTTTCCCTGACCCCCTAATTCGTCATTCCCAACCTCCAACCCGTCATTCCCAACCCCCAACCTGTCATCCCCGCTTCCGCGGGATGACAGGGAAAGAACCGGGATGACAGAGGAAGGGAGATGGAGATGACCCGAGGGGAAGCCCACCAGCACAGGAAATGACAGTTCTACAGGCAAGGACAATTCCACACCCTGCATCTTTCTGGACATCAGAATCAAATCCCTGGTCCCGGCAGGGCGCAGGTATTCTTCATTCCTGCCTGGAATGGTAAAGTCGAAATTCTTTAAGACTCAATGGCCTGTTGAAAACACGAAATCCCAAGGGAGATCAGGGCTTTCCCCGGAGGAGGGTTGTTCATCGGTCAGAAAGAATGCAAGAGGCCCCAGATGCCATGAACCAGAAAAGTATTGCAGCCTTGATGTCGATCCTTCTCTCGGGAACCCTCCTCGCCATCCTGTTGACAGTGGGATGTGGGAAGAAAGAGGACGCTCCTCCGCAGGAGGCCTCTGAACAAACCTCCACTGAAAAGGATCTGTCATGTCCACCTGGGGTGGTCGCACTGGCGGGTGATCGCCAGATCACGCGCCAGGAGGTGGATCAACGCGCCAGGATCAACCTCCGCCATGCCGGGGTGGATGAATCCGATCCGGACTTCCAGAAAAAGCTGATCGCGGCACGCAAAGGGGCGACCGATATCCTGGTACGGGCTTATGTGATGCAGGAAGCGGCCACAGAAGTAATCGAAGTCAGCACAAAGGAGCTCGAGATCGAACTCCTTTCCTGGAAAATGCGTGTTCCCAGCAAGGAAGCCTGGGAGGAATTCCTCAAATCCAACAACATGGATGAAAAGCAGTTTTCTGATGTTTTGCTTAAGGATCTCCGCATCCGCAAGATGATGGACAAAGCTGCCACACGGGATGTTCCAACCCCTTCACCCGAGGAAGCCCAGCAGTTTTATGATGTCAACACACTGGTTTTTTCGTGGCCTCACCGGGTGCGTTATGATGAAATCCGCTGGCCGGCCCCTCCACATCTCCCCGCAGCCAGCCGTGAACAGGCCAGAGCCGGCATGGAGAAACTGCTCCGTGACCTGGCCCAGAATCCGGCCCTGTTCGATGAAATGCTGGCAAGGCAGGTTCAGGCGAACTACTGGGGGCCGATCGGCATTCCACTGCCTTACCAGACTGTCAAAGACCTGCCCCCATCGATCCAGAATTCCCTGCAGGTTCTGGTCCAGGGGGAAATCAGCCCGGTGATCGAAACACCGGAGGGTTTTTCCGTGATTCGCATCGCTTCGCTCAGCCAATCTTATGACTCGGCTTATAATGAAATCCTGGAGTCGATCTATGGCGACAGGTGCCGGGTCAACCTGGAAAACTGGATCAAGCGGCAGGAGCAGAAACACAAGATCCGCATCTGCGATATCGAGTTCTATCGCGGCGAAATCTCTTCAGCCACAGCGAATGTTCAATCAGGCACGAGGTGAAAGATGACTGAATTTGAGCCGGTAATCGGGCTGGAGGTTCACACGGAGCTGAATTCAGCCACCAAGGTCTTTTGTGATGATCCCGCCATTTTCGGGGCGGAACCAAATACCCTGATTTCACCGATCAGCCTGGGGCTGCCGGGCACACTCCCGGTGCTGAACTGTGTGGCCCTGGAGAAATCGCTCCTCACCGCCATTGCTTTGAATTGCGAGATTCCATCACGAACCTCCTTCGACCGGAAGCACTATTACTACCCGGATCTGCCCAAGAACTACCAGATCAGCCAGCAGTATGAACCTCTCGGCAGGAATGGATGGGTGGATCTGCAGCTCAAAGATGGCTCCCAAAAGCGTGTCCGGATCAACAACATTCATCTCGAAGAAGATGCCGGCAAGCTGGTTCATCCGGATCTCCCCTCGGCTCGCGGACTCTCCTGGGTGGATTTGAACCGAGCCGGGATGGCCCTGCTTGAGATTGTGACCGAACCGGACATCACCAACCTGGAAGAGCTCGAGGTGTTCATGCAGACTCTGCGCTCGATCCTGCGCTACCTGGATGTGTCGGACTGCAAGATGCAGGAGGGATCGCTGCGTTTCGAACTGAATCTCTCCATGCGCCCGGTTGGAGCCACGGCACTCGGAACCAAAGCCGAGGTGAAAAATGTCGGCTCGATCAAGGCAGTCCTGCGTGCGGCGCGCTATGAAATGAAGCGCCACATCGAGCTGCTTGAATCCGGGGAAAAGGTGATCCAGGAAACCCGGCTGTGGGATGATGACCGTGGCGAAACACGCTCCATGCGCAGCAAGGAGGTCGCCAAGGACTACCGCTACTTCCCGGATCCGGACCTCCCCAGTGTCGTGATCACCCCCGCCTGGCTGGGAAGCATCCGTGAACACCTGCCGGAATTGCAGGATGCCAAACAGTCACGGTTTGTTCAGCAGTATGGGATTCCGGAATATGATGCCGGGGTCCTGGCAACCGATCGTGCGCTTGCCGATTATTTTGAAGAATGCTGCCGGAAACACTCCGCGCCGAAAACTTTCAGCAACTGGATCATGGTCGAAGTGCTGCGCGAACTGCAGGCCCGCGAAATCGAAATCGATGAATCCCTTCTGACTGCCTCACGCCTGGTCGACCTGGTTCGCCTGGTTGAAGAGGGAGTCATCAGCAACAACATCGCCAAGGATATCCTCAAAGAGGTGATGGAGACCGGAAAAGAGCCTGCCCGGATTGTCGAGGAAAAGGGGCTTCGTCAGGTCAGTGACGAAGGGGCACTTCTGGCGCTGGTCCGGGAGGCGATCGCCAAAAACCCGGGACCGGCCCAGGATGTCCGGGAAGGCAAGGAAAAGGCGCTCGGGTTTCTCATGGGGCATGTCATGCGCGCTTCTCAAGGCAAAGCCAATCCCGCTGTATGCCGCCAGCTGCTGGAAAAGGAGCTCTCGAGCGGGGGATAATTTCGAAAAGATCCGCCTGGATCAAAAAGGATGGCCATGGGTTCTTTTTCCTTGGTTCTCGTGCTGGTGGCCCTGGCTGCCAAACCCCTGGACCCCAATCAGTTCAACCGGATGGGGGTGCAATATGCCCGGGAGGGGAACTATGCCAAAGCCGCCGAATCCTTCCGCCAGTCCTTTGCCCTGGAACCCCGGCAGCCGATCATCCGTTATAACCTGTTTAATGCCCTGAACAATCTCTCGATAGAATCGGCTCGGCAGGATAAGGTCGATGAGGCCATTGCAGCCTGTTCGGAGGCGCTGCGGATCATCCCGGAAGATGTGAGGGTCGCCTCAAATCTGGCGATCTTTTTCCAGAACCAGGCGGTCGAGCTGCTCGAAAAGAAGCAGTTTGCCGAAGCCCAGGAAGCGATTCTGGATGCCCAGAAAGTCGTGGATCAATTCGGGCTGGGCAAGATTGCCGCAACCATTCGTGAAACCCGTGGCCGCATCTACCTTCTCGAGGGGAGAGACAAGTTTGCACGCAATGATGTTTCCGAGGCGCTCGATCTGTATGACAAATGCCTGCAGGTCAATCCCGAGGAAGCGCTGGCATACCTGGACCGTTCACGCATCTACTACGAACAGGATTTCTTTCAGGATGCCATCGCCGACCTTGAGATGGCTCTCGAGATTCTTGGCCAGAACCCGGAAATTCTTTCTCTGGTTCAACGCCTCAAAATTGAAGCCGGAAAAAAGGGACAAACCCTTTCCGACCAGGATGCATTCTTTATTCTGGAGTCCCCAGGAGCAAATCCTTCTCAGGATCAGGTTCTCAAAAGAGTTCTCAAAGACATCCGCCTGTCGATCGCACGCAATCTGACAGTCAACCCCAAAACACCCCTGGTGGTCTCGATCCGCTGGAGTGAACCCTTTATTCCTTATAATCAGTGGCTTTCTTCTCCAGGGCTGCGCCTGGAAGGTGACCGCATTTCAATGGGAGGAGGGGAGACTGATCCAAACTCCGAAGCCTTCAGGGAGGCTCTCGCCCTCCATTATGTCGGCAGCCTGGTTCTGAACATTGGAGGTTCCGGAATTCCCTACTGGTTCGCGGTCGGGCTGGCCCAGTATCTCCACCCCGCGGGAGGGAAGCTCAGCCCTGATGAAGTCGAACAGCTCCTTTCGGCCGGGGAGAATTTCCTTCTTTTCCGGGTCGAAGACCTGGTTCCAGAGAAAATCATCCGCCTCGAAGATTCCGGGGCAATCCGCCTGGCATACCTGCAATCGAAAGCCCTGGTGGCCGAGCTGGTCGACTCCATCCGGATGAATGGCCTGCGGCAGCTGATGCGCTCACTTTCTGCAGGAGTTCCCTTCGATCAGGCGCTCAAAGATATCGCCAATCTCACCGTGGAAGAAATTGATCGCGACTGGAAAAAACAGGCTGGTTTGAGAAATTGAGGGGAGGGATGGCCTGCGGGGCCACCCCTCCTTGTGTCATCGAGCCGAATCAGACAATCGGGGGAACCACAAAAGGATCCCGATATTTCCGGGTCAGCATCTGCTGGGCTTCTGAATCTCCGACGAAGGTTTCCGCTTTCGGATCGAAAATCAGGGATCTCCCCAGGCGGTAAGCGATATTGCCCAGGTGGCATAAAGCTGAGGAGTAGTGCCCTTCTTCCGCTTCGGCGTGCAGCTGGTCGCGATTTCCGGCACGAATCGCCTCGATCCAGTTGGCAAAGTGGTCGCCACCTCCATCCCTCGAGGGACCCGGTTCCTGCTTCTGTCCCAGGAAAGTTTTATACCCGGAACCATCCATGACCATGTATCCCTCTTCTCCATAGAAGATATTCCCGACTTCATTATCACCGCCGGTGCCGATCCCCCCTTCATGGTTGCTGATCCAGTGGCGGGTTTCGAAAACCAGCATTTTGCCTTTCTTCCCGGCATCCGGATAAAAGAAAGAGCAGAGCAGGGTATTCGGGGTTTCCTGATCATCATCGAACATGAAATGCGAACCCATGGAGTTGATATGGCTGGGGAGAGTGACTCCCAGCCCCCAGCGCGCCAGGTCCATCTGGTGAACCCCCTGGTTGCCCATGTCTCCATTGCCGTAATCCCAATGCCAGTGCCAGTTGTAATGGAAACGGTTCTCACTGAAGGAGCGCTGCGGAGCCGGGCCGAGCCACAGGTCATAATGAACTCCTGCGGGCACTGCGGAATCCGGTTTCCTGCCGATGGTGTCGCGCCATTTGTAGCACATCCCCTTGGCCATATAGATGTCGCCGATGATTCCTTCGCGCAGTTTCTGCATTCCTTCCATGATGCCCGGGGCTGAACGGCTCTGGGTGCCATGCTGAACGATCCGGTCATACTTCCGCGCCGCTTCGACCAGCTTTCGGCCCTCCCACAGATTATGGGAGCAGGGTTTTTCGACATACACATGTTTCCCACGCTGGCAGGCCCAGATCGCAGCCAGCGAATGCCAGTGGTTGGGAGTGGCAATCGATATGGCATCGATGCCCTTATCATCCAGGACATTGCGGACATCGGTTTCGATGGCGGGGGCTTTTATTTTGAGGTCGTTTTCCATCCAGTGGGCGCGTTCGGCCAGAATGTTCTCATCCACATCACACAGGGTGGCGACCTCGACACCCTCGAGTGAGGCGAGTCCGCTGATGTGGCTTTTCCCCCGCCCTTTGGTTCCCACAACAGCCACTCGAATGCGATCATTCGCACCGGCCCAGGCAGCTGTTGAATGTTTCAGCACACCGAGGCCCAAAGCCGCTCCGGCGGCCACTCCACTGGTTCCCTTGATAAAATCGCGCCGGGTCAATTCCTCCATAATCGTATCCTCCATCCTGTCAGGATTTATCAGATCGTTATAAACGATAACCCACTCAGCCCGGAATATCGACCTGTGCTTTTTTTTATTAAAAGGAATTGTATTCCTGCAATCCTGTAGAATAATTATGAAGATTAACTGAATTTGAATTGAAAAGAGAGAAATGTGTGAGTCCAAATATTGGGTATCTGGCCAAAGGGCGTTTTCAGGTTGAAATTGTCGCCGCCAATCGCCGCATGGTGGCAGGTAAAAGCAGCGAACAAGTGACCCACTGGGCTGCACAAAAAGCCCTGTCTCTGGCTGGAGATGCGCCAATCCTTGACCTGGCCTGCGGGAATGGACGCCATTTCCCGGAACTCGGGAATCAGGGGCCATTGCTGTTTGGCGGGGACATCTCCGACCCGATGCTGCGTGTGGCGCAAACTCTCCTCGAGCAGACCCGGTATGGACGTGGTCTGGTCCGCCTGGATGCCGAGCAGCTGCCATTCCCGGATAAATCATTCGATGTGATCTTCTGCGCCCGCTTCTTCCACCATTTGCCTTCACGCTCGCTGCGTGAAAGCATCCTCTCCGAGATGTTCCGCATCAGCCGCCATGGCGTGGTTCTGACCTGCAAGGCGCGCTACAGTTATGAACACATTTCCAAGGTGGTCAAATCCATCTTCATTGGAAACAAAGGAGTGGTTCATCGATATTTCATAACAACCCGTGAAGTGACCCGGATAGCTGAGTCCAATGGTTGGAAACTGGCGGAGAAGTATGCTCCTCATCCTTTGATTGGCGCCAACCGGGGGTACCTGCTGATTCCGAAGAAATAAGGGCACGGCATGACGTGCCCTTTCGGAAAACGGGCGATCTCCCTGGGCACATCATGCTGTGCCCCTACAGAAAACGGGTGATCTCCCTTTGTGGATGTATGGCCGCGGAATGGTATACCGTTTCTTGCCGGGAAATGGCAAGCCTCGGGCCGGGGTTTTTGCTGTCGGCTTGAGAGCGTTGTGTCCTTATATCAAAACGCGCCTGTCCGTCTGGATGGCTTGACACTGTCTGTGCAACGCACAATCCTTGAGTCTTCTGCTCAGGGGAAAGGCCCTGCACCAGTCTGCTCACAGGCCTCTCCCGCTGAAGAATTGAATCCTGATCCAAATAGAGGAGTGTGGACCATGTCGCAGAGACCGTTGAATGTCGCACTGATCGGTGGTGGAGGCGGAGCCTTTATCGCCCAGCCTCATCAGCGTGCAATTCACTTCGATGGAACTCGCCGTGTTGTTGCCGCGGCGCTTCATCCCGATCCGCAGGTTGCCATGAAAGAGGCTGAGAACTGGCCCTACCCGATCCGAGGCTACGAGAGCTACGATGCCCTGATCGCTGCCCAGAAAAACGCTTCTGATAGCGAGCGCATCGATTATGCCCTGATCGTCACTCCGAACTTTGTCCACTATGATCCGGCGGTCAAATGCATCAAAGGCTGGAATTCCAGTCTTCTGTGAAAAGCCTCTCTCACTCAACATGAAAGAGGCGGAAGCCCTGGTGGCGGCAGTCAAGAAGTACAAAGTGCCCTTTGGAGTGGCCCACACTTATCTCGGACATTGGACAACACGCTTCAGCCGTTTCATCATCACCAGCGGCCTGCTCGGCAAAGTTCGCTGGGCCGATTCCTATTATCTCCAGGGCTGGCTGGCCGGCCTGACCGAAAAACAGGGAGTCATGCAGGCCGAATGGCGTGTCGATCCCAAGCGTGCCGGCATCAGCTGCTGCGGGGGCGACATCGGAACCCATGCCCTCATGCAGCTGCGCTATGTCACCGGCCTCGAGGTGGTGGCGACACGCGGATTCCTCGAGACCTTTGTCAAAGGGCGGATGCTGGATGATCACTTCACCACCTACAACGAGCTCAGCAATGGCGGAAAAGCCATCGTCCGCGCCAGCCAGATCGCCATCGGCCATAAGAACGATCTGGGGATCGAGGTCAACTGCGAAAAGGGAACTCTGATCTGGCGTCAGGAAGATGCCGAAAAGGTCGTTATCAATCTGCCGGGGCAGCCGGACCGTGTCTACTGGAGAAAGGAAGTCCAACCCAATGATGGCTTCCTCAAGAATGTGCCCGCCGAGCTCATGAACGAGCCGACCATTCCCTCGGGCCATGTCGAGGCGTTCCATGATGCTTTCGCACGGCTGCATCGCTGTTTCGAGGCGGATGTGCGCGCATACAATGCCAGGAAGAGCTGGAAATGCGATGGCAACCGTTATGCCAATGTCGAAGATGGCAGGATCGGCATGGCGTTTATTCAGGCCGCAGTCAAAAGCAGCCAGGCTGGCGGCAAATGGATTAAGTGGAAGTAATTGAAATCGATTCGCGATACGGGGCACATCCTTATGTGCCCCGTGTCGACCCTCATCCATGGCAGAGCCGTCTGATCCTCTTGTCCGCGAAGTCGCCCTTCTCCTCGAGAAAAAACCACGGATATCTGTTTTGACCGGCGCGGGTGTTTCCGCCGCCAGCGGCATTCCCACCTTCCGCGATGCACAGGGGCTGTGGGAAGGAGTTCCTCCCGAGGATGTTGCCACCCCGCAGGCCTTCGCAAGAATCCCGGGTTTGTCTGGCGTTTTTATGATGAGAGGCGCCGAAGGCTGCTGGAGTGCCATCCCAACCGTGGCCATGAGGTCCTGGCTGCCTGGAGCCGGCGGTATCCTGATTTCTCCCTGATTACCCAGAATGTCGATGGGCTGCATGAGCTGGCCGGAACTGCAAATGTGACACGCTTTCATGGATCTTTATGGGATGTCGGCTGCTGGGAGGAATGTGTGGCATCCCCGCACCGTTGGCGGGATGAAACTGTTCCATTTCCTTCTCTTCCTCCAGTATGTCCCTACTGTGGAGGGAGTCTGCGGCCTGGTGTGGTCTGGTTTGGTGAGGGAATCGATCCCCATGTTGTCCAAAAGGCAGAGGCTGCCACCAGATGCGACCTCTTTTTCACCATTGGGACCTCGGCAGTGGTTTTCCCGGCAGCGGACCTGATTTTCCAGGCCCAACGGCATGGGGCTACTGTGATCGAGATCAATCCGGAGAAAACACCCGCTTCCAGCCGGGTCGACCTGTTCCTGCAGGGAAACTCGGAAATAGTCCTCGATCGGATCGAAGCCCTCCTGGGATAATTTTCTGCATCCCCGAAAAAAACATTTGCAGTGGGGTCGGCTGGAGAGTAAAATGGAACCAGAAAACTCCTGTTTCTGAGGGGGAACAGGGTGCCAGCCTGACTGCCATTCCGCGTTACCCGGTTCGAAGGTGGTTCGTTTCTATTCAATGTTGGAATCTGGCTTTTACAGCCGCTCGAAGGAGGCTGAAAGATGGGCAATCAACAGCTGAATCAAGCGACTGCTCAACCACCTGCGTTTATCAAAGCAATCGATCCAGACACCGGGTCGGAAAGAATCCTCGATGCAAAAACCGAGATCCGGAATTATCTCAGCCAAGGGTGCCCAATGGTGATTGTGGATCTTCTCGGCGCACGTTATGTCTCCAGTGAGCTTCTCAATTTTCTTCTGCTGTGCGAAATGGACTGCCAGCGCAATGGGGCCACACTCAAAGTCCGTGATGTCGCTCCGGATTTGCTCAGGGTATTTCGCTTCGCGGGTTTGAACCAGGTTATCGATTTTTCGGCGTGAGGAATCTGTGGGGGCTGGTTGCCTTGACAGCAGGACAGTCTTTTTTAGAATCCCTGTTTAATCTTGTACTATCAAATAATTTTTTGAAGAAGATCGATGCCTGTTCTGAAAACAGAAAACCTCACCAAAATCTTCCGCCGCGGCTGGCGGCGCGGGAAATTCACTGCACTCGATAACCTCTCGATCGAGGTTCGGGAAGGTGAAATTTTCGGGTTTCTGGGGCCAAATGGAGCTGGAAAAACCACGACCATCAAGATCCTGCTTCGCCTGCTCAAGCCCACCAGCGGAAATGCCTATATCCTCGATACGAATCTGAAGGATACCCCCACCCGTTTGCGCGTGGGTTATATGCCTGAAAACCCCTATTTTTACCGGTTCCTGACGGGAGAGGAATTCCTGAAGTTTTATGCACGCCTGAACCGCATTCCTCCGGATGACCAATCCAGGAGGATCGATGAGCTTCTTGACCTGGTTGGAATGCGCCATGCCCGCAATGTTCTGCTGAAGGAATATTCCAAGGGAATGACCCAAAGGATCGGCCTGGCGCAGGCTCTCATGCATGACCCGAAACTGGTGCTTCTCGATGAACCGATGTCCGGCCTCGATCCGATCGGGCGCAAAGAGATCCGTGACCTGATTTATGCCTTGAAACACCAGGGGCGGACCATCTTCTTCTGCAGCCACATCCTCTCCGATATCCAGGACATGTGCAGCCGTGTGGCCATTCTCCATCATGGAAAGCTGCTTAAAATGGGAGAGCTGGACAGCCTGCTGGGCACAGAGAAAAACAAGATCCGCCTGGAGATCCGCCTTCCGGATGGAACCAGCCCAGCCGATCTCGATCTGGCTGGTGAGTTCCACAATGGCCTTCTCAAGTCGGTGCTTCCGAACACCGCCGAGGCGAATCAGAAGCTGGACCTGTGGCGTTCCAAAGGAGCCCAGATCATTTCCTGGATCCCCGAAAGAAAGAACCTCGAGGAGATCTTTGTCGAAACCATTCGGGCCGCTGATCCGAATGTTGTCTTAGAAACCTGACCTGTTGGTGGAAGGATAGACTCAAGAGCCATGACAGAAATCATTGCCATCGGTTTAAACACCTTTCGAGAAGCGATTCGAAATAAAGTTCTTTACCTGATCCTGATGTTCGCCCTGCTTCTGCTGGTGAGCTCGACCCTGTTGTCGAGCCTCGCGCTTGAGGAAGGCATGAGGGTCATTAAAAATCTCGGGCTTTCTTCGATCAATGTCTTCGGGCTTCTGGTCGCCATGTTTATCGGGGTCAACCTGATTCCGCAGGAAGTCGAGAGCAAGACCATCTACACCATCATCTCCCAGGGGGTCCGGAGATGGCAGTTCGTTCTCGGAAAGTTCCTCGGCCTGACCATGACTGTCTATGCCAACATGGCGGTCATGACCTTCATGCTGCTGTTGATCATGTTCTGGTTTCTGGGCGGCTTTTCCCATCCTTTCACGACACTGGGGGACCGCTCATTCATGTGGGTGACTGCCGCCATCGGGATGCAGCTGTTCGAAATGCTGATCGTGATCAGCATCGCCATCCTGTTTTCCTCTTTTTCGACACCAATCCTGTCCGCGGTCATGACCCTGATGGTCTATGCCATCGGCCACATGACCAATGATTTCTGGGATTACATCCGTCTTCAGACCGAAAAGGAGGGGACAAACCTGTTCACAGGGTTCCTCACCTTTATCTGGTACCTCTGTCCCCATCTGGACCTGCTCAACCTCAAGAAGCTGGCGGTGTATTACGAGCTTCTGCCGGCAGCCCAGACCTATTTCCCCCTCGGGCCGGCGGTGCTCCATTCTCTGACATACTCCGCCCTTGTGCTGGGCCTGGGATGTGTCGCTTTTTCCAAGAGGGATTTCTGACCGGGCCGGGCCTTTGTGATGAAAAAGAAAGCTCCACTCATTGCTGTTCTTCTGGCAGCCCTGTATATCGCAGGCCAATATTCGGCCTGGACTGTCCAGCGGTTTGATTATGTCTACAACTACATGTACGAATTCACCAGCCCGGGGGTGCGCTCCCTGCTGTCGATGGGGCACGATGCCCTGGTGGCCGATCTCTCTCTCATCCGAGGGATTCAGTTCTATGGCAGAAATTATCCCCTGCTCGACAAACACCCGGTCAAATACGAGCAGTTTCACTCCCTCGGCACATCGGTATCTCAAATCGACAAACGTTACGAAGGCGCATACCGTTTCTGGGGCTTCGCCTTCACCAGCGCCGAGCGGGGCAAGGTGGATGCCTATCGCTTCCTGATCCATGGCGCTCACCAGCTGAGTGCCACAGATGACCTCAAGACCGCGACTGGCCCGGCTTTTGGCGCTGTCTTTCCCGACCTGTGGAAAGTCGCCAAAGATGCCGGTTATGTGGCGGTGTATGAACTCAAAAGCGAAACACCCGAATGGGGCTGCAGCGCCTACAAACTGGCCCAGCTTTCATCGGATTGCCCCGACTTCATCAGGCGATTGGAATACTTCGCCTGCCGTTCAATCGAGCCGGATCCGCTCCCGCCCCTCATGGAACTCGCTCATGATGCCGCATCGACTGACAATGTGGCTCTGAAAACACTCAATGTGGATCACATCAAAAGGATTGTGGCGCAGGAGCATAAAACCTTCTGGAAGTTTGCCGAGGATGTTTATCGTGAAATCCACAATGCCTCGCCCACAAAGATTTCCGATCTGAAAACAGTCCAGATCATGAAAGAAGCCACACAGCGTTATCGCGAAATGAGCGCCAAGTGGTTTACCGATGCCACCACACGCCTGTTTCCCAACCTGGTGAATCCTGTCACAGCTGTTCAGGACAACCCGATGGTGCGGGAAGCGGTCGAACCGGAGATGCCGATCGACCCTTATGGCGGGGAATATCTGATCCTCACCATCGAAGGCAAACCTGAACTGGTCAGTTCCGGCATCTGCATGGATGAGAGGCGTGATTTCCTGGCTGGCTACAATGCTGCACTGGATGATTACAGGAAGAACCACGACGGGCAGTGCCCTCCGGATATCGACACTTTCGAAAAGACCTTCGATGAGAGACTGGTTCGGGCGGACATGTATGGATATCCGCTCCTCTTCAATGCCCAGAGCTGTTCATTCGCTTTTCCGCCGATCTCCGAAGAGGCCCAGCCGTCAATGGCTCCTTATGCCGGCAGGCTGAAGGAAGAAGAGGGAGAAGGGGAAAGCCCGGCATCCGTTACCGATGAGCTCAGCCCCCCGCCTCAAACCGGGAAATGAGCTGCCGCCAGGCAGGCTCATGGCCATTCGAGTTCCGGATTGTGACCTTAAACCAGCCGATTCAATAAGGCATCGACCGCCTGTCCCTGTGTTCCATCCCAACGGGTGAAGTGTGAGATCTGGGTGAGGCGATTCCCTCCCATGGCAGCCTGTGAAACATCCCGGGCCGCCAGGTTGATCGAACGAATCCCCAGCTGATCGAGGGACAACATCGTCATCTGCGCTATACTCTGTGCTTCTCTCTGAGAAACCAGCACACGCAGCTGATTGAAGACTGCATCGTCACGGTCAATCCGCCCGTCCTGGTTGGAATCAAAACGCGCCAGCTCCTCAAAGCCATTTCCGGCGCCATGCTGGTCTCCAAACAGCTCCCTGCCGTCATCGATCTTCCCATTCCCATTGCGGTCGAGCGCAAGGAAACCATCTCCGCCTTTTACTGTCGCCATCTTCTCGGCCTGTCCATCGGCATCCAGGTCGAAATCGGCCCCTGCCGCGGCGCTGGTCAGCTCGATTCCATCTCCATCCAGATCGAGGACAATTGGATCCGCGGGGGGGGCTTCTTTGGAGCGAATCTCCATCCGGGTCGATTCAAAGGAAAAATCCATAGAAACCTGAAGCGACTGGGATTGCATTGAGAAAGACTGAGGCCCTCCGCTTTCCCGTGGGGCTGCAGCAGGGGCCTGTGTGGTTGCGGCGGGTGCCGGTCTGGCTGTGGATCCACCCTGAACTCCCTGGAGGAACTCACGCAGCTTTCCAAGGAATGCCGCAAACTGCTCATCATCTCCGAAAAAGGTCTCGAGCAGCACGGCGAATCCCCCCAAGGAGCCATCGGCTGAAAGGGCTTCCAGGTTACCCTGAATCCCACCTCCATTATTGATGGCGATCGAAGTCTGGCTGAATGAAATATCGATGCTCAAAGAAGCCCGAATCTGCTGAGTCTTGAATCGCTCAACCGCCTGGCGCGCGGCATCGCCAAAGTTGACCTGCGGATTGCCTCCACGAGCTCTCCCGGTTTCGACCAATGCCTGCTCGAATTCGGCAGACACCCGGATCGAAATCCTTAAATCCCTTAACGATGCGAAAACATTCGACCCTTCCGGAGACTCGGCAGCCGCCACACGGGTCTCACTGAGAGAAAAATCCATCGAAGCGGAAAAACTCGAACGGCTGAACTGGTAGGTGCCATCCGGCGCCACAACCAATCCCCCCGGCTGTGGGATGGCAAGGGGCATCTGCTGCCTTCCGCCAAGTTCCAGAACATCCTCCGGCAGAGCGGTCTGTGTTCCAGCTGGCTGGGTTTCGGGTGGAGAACCACTGGCCCGGTTCTGCTGAAAAAGGCTGCTCAAAAAAGATTGAAGGGAGCTCCCCGGGTCCCCGGAGAGTGCGGGTAGACTCAGTCCTTGTGCCATCCTTGGCCACCGACCTTTCCTGGAGCCGACTGAAGGTGAGGGCATCCTTGTCCTCGAGCCTTCTATCGAGAGGGCTGGTTATAATTCCTCTGCTTCTACACCCTCTGAAAGGAAAGGTACACAAAAAAGACTTGTATGTCAATAAGATAGTTTATTGCGTATCGGCCAAAATAAAAATATCTTCAGTGATTTCATGAAGATGGTGGCCGTTGCCCTCCGGCGAAGATGGGTAATCCCGCATCCCAGACAGAAAACCACCAAGTCAAATTCAACCGAATAAACCCTGTTAGTGAAATACCCTGAAGAATATCAGTCAAAAAAGCCACATAAATTCTGACATACAGGGTGAATGGGCCATGTATGTATTAAAAAGAGAATTATTTTCATGACTTGTGAAATAGTATCTTGACATGCGATTTAATATCAGTCATTATCTCGCTCAGTAGTCCCCATCCCAGAGTCTTGCGATGTTCGGGTCTGCTGAAAAATGCAAGGTTATAAGGCTCCAGCAGTCATATATCTTGTAAAACGACGAAGGAAGAACACAAAATGTTGGGCTCAGATGCGATTATCGAGTCACTTCGGCGGGAAAATGTGGAGTATGTCTTTGGAATACCAGGAGGAGCAGCCATTGTTGTGTATGATTCGATCCTGGAATCCAAAACAAAATTGATCCTCACCCGTCACGAACAGGGCGCCACTCACATGGCGGATGGTTATGCCCGTGTGACCGGCAAACCGGGCGTGGTCCTTGTGACCAGTGGTCCCGGGGCAACCAATACGGTCACCGGCCTGTTGACTGCCAACATGGATTCTGTCCCGCTGGTTGTGATCACCGGGCAGCAGATCACCCCCATGCTGGGCAAGGATGCTTTTCAGGAGGCAGATATTTTCGGGATCACCATTCCAGTCGTAAAGCACTCCTACCTGGTCAAGGATCCCAATGATCTCCCGCGAATCATGCGTGAGGCCTTTTATATCTGCAACACCGGACGGCCGGGGCCGGTTCTGATCGATGTCCCCAAAGATGTGGCCTCACGGGAGTGCACCGCCCCGTTTCCGGAAAAGCTGGAACTCCCCGGGTATCGTTTCCCGCAGATGTGCGACATGACCAGCATTTACCGCGCTGCGGATCTGCTGGCTGAATCGAAGCGTCCAATCCTCTATGTGGGCCATGGCGTGCTGATCTCGAAGGCCGCCAAAGCGGTGCGTGCCCTTGCAGAAAAACTGCGTGCTCCCGTGGTGAACACGCTGCTGGGCAAGGGGGGGTTCCCGGAAAATCATGACCTCTCCCTGGGGATGATGGGCATGCATGGAACCGCCTATGCCAACAAGGCCCTGGTGGATTGCGATCTGATCCTGTGCATCGGAGGGCGCTGGGATGACCGCATCACCGGCAAACTCAGCGAATTCTGCCCGACCGCCAGGAAGATTCATATCGACATCGACAAAGCGGAATTCGGCAAGATCATTCAACCCGATGTGGCTCTTGCGGGTGATGCCAGAATCATTGTCGAAGAGCTGATCAAGCATGTTCATGCGCTCGATACACGTGACTGGCTCGATAGAATCAAGCAGTGGAAAGCGCAGTATCCCCTCAAGTATCCCAAACGGGGCGGGTTGCATGCCCAGCTGGTGATCGACACCCTGTACCGCCTGACCGAAGGCAAGGCGATTGTGAGCACCGATGTGGGGCAGCATCAGATGTGGGCTGCCCAGTTCTACAAGACTGATCTGGATTACCAGTGGCTCTCGAGCGGTGGCGCAGGAACCATGGGATATGGTTTTCCCGCAGCCATCGGCGCCCAGTTCGGACGCCCCAATGACCAGGTCTGGGCGATTGTCGGCGATGGCGGATTTCAGATGACTCTGCCAGAGCTGGCGACAGCGGTGATTAACAAGCTTCCGATCAAAGTCCTGATCATCAACAATGCCTTCCTCGGGATGGTCCGCCAATGGCAGGCATTGTTCTTTGACAACCGGCTGTCAGGCGTGGACCTGGTCGGGAATCCGGATTTTGCCCGCCTTGCCGAAGCTTATGGGGCCAAAGGATTCCGCATCCGGCGGGTCGGGGATGTCAAACGGGTCCTGCAACAGGCCATTGATTACAATGATGGCCCTTGCGTGATCGATGCCGTGGTCGAAAAAGAAAGCAATGTGTGGCCAATGATCCCGGCTGGGGCGGCCATCAAGGATATGCTGATCGAAGAACCCAAATTGAAACTTGCCAAACCGGAAGGGAGTACCTGAGATGGAAGGAGCAAATGGTTCCAATGGAAAACACACCATCAGTGTGTTTGTGCATGACCGTCCCGGCGTCCTGAGCCGTGTGGCCCAGGTGTTTGCCCGCCGGGGATATAATATCGATTCGCTGGTGGTCAGCCCGGCTCATGATGCCGGTTTCTCGAGGATGACCATCGCCTGCAAGGGTGATCCGGGAGTTCTCGATCAGATCATCCGCCAGCTCGACAAGCTGGTGGATGTGGTTCGTGTCGCCGAGCATGGTGATGAGGAAGCGGTAGTCCGCGAGCTGGGATTGTTCAAGATCAAGGCTGAAGTCGACCACCGCACCGAAATCCTGCAGATTGTCGATGTGTTCCGGGCCAAGACAGTCGATATCGGAGATGACAGCCTGATCATCGAGGCCACTGGGGATACAGAAAAACTGGATGCCATGGAGCGGATGCTTGCCAAATTCAGCATCATCGAAATGATCCGTTCAGGCAAGCTGATCATTGCCCGCGGCAAAGAACTGACCTGAGAATATCATCATCGAAGGGGCGGAGATGAAGATGGACTCCGCCCCTTCTCTTTGACTGATTGAGGTTTAATTTCCCCAGCGCGCCAGGTCGCCGTAACTGACAGTCCCATTGGTTGGTGAATAAACACGGGGATTTCCCAGCCTCATCCCGGGCCGATGCATGATCCACTCGCCATATCCATGGCTTCGGTCCGGTCCCGCCGAAACGACAATCCATCTCCCGGCGAACCCTGCATCCGGGTCGAAAGGAAAACCCTCGACCCGCCCCCGGACCTCTCCTCTGACATTGCATCTTTCTCCGGCACGGTTGGCCGGGTTTGGAGGTGTATGTCCGGATGCCAGGCAGCGCCAGCGTGCCGCATAGTATCAATACACATTGTTTGTGGGATCACGCACTCCCGCTCCGGCTCCCGCATTGTCAACGGCTCGATCGGCCGGGTGAAACTCATCGACCGGAATGCCCTTGAAGTACTGCACCGGTGTGGTCAGCTGCGAGTAAACATAAAGGCTTCCCTCACCATTCCCTCCCCCCACCTCAGACCCGTCTCCCATGCTGCGCTTATGATCCAGGCCGTATGATATCAGGGCGGTTTCCAGGGACCGCAGCTCTCCCATGGTGTTGGCCACCTTGGCGCGCACCTGCGCCTCCAGGAAATTCGGCAAAGCAATCGAGATCAGAATCAGTATGATGGCAATGACGATTAACAACTCAATTAATGTAAAACCCTTTCGCTCCATGAATCCCTCCTTCCTGATTATCTCAATGAAACTCATGTATTCTACATCCTTCAGTCTAGCCAAATGAGGCACTGTTGCCAACGGAAGCAGCTGCAGGAAAGGAATCCGAAAATGTCATTTGACCCTGGTCCCGAGATTCGCCTTCATTCGCTCTACACCTACCGTGACATCGATCGACGATTCTGGGAAGAGCACCTCGAAGAATGGGTGCCACAGGAGCTGGCCGATGCCCATGTTCATATTGTCCATCCCCGTTATCAGGTCGAAACCCTGACCGAGGAAATGAAACGGGATTACTGGGTCAATGAGCTCATGGACATGCAGGATGTCGAAACCGCCGAGCATTGTTATCGGACCCTTTTCCCTGGCCGGAAGGTCACCTGCCTGGCATTTGGCTTCCCCGGCCTTGGATGGGAAATCGAAGGTGCGAATCTGTACCTTTCCGAAGAGCTGCCCAAACGAGGCTGGCTGTCGCTGGCGGTCATTCGTCCAACCTGGGTGGCCGGGCAGATCGAATGGTGGCTCCGGCAGCCCGGCATCATCGGAGTGAAGCCCTACTACACCCTGATCGGGTATGATCGATCCACCCGCGACCGTTACATCGAATCCAGCATCTTCGACTTTCTGCCGCATCACCAGCTGGAGGTGCTGGATCACCACCATGCCTGGGTAACCCTGCATGTACCCCATGCGGACCGCCTCGGGCATCCCGGCAACATCCGTGAAATCCGGGAGATCCGGCGGAGGTACCCCAGCATAATCCTTGTCATCGCCCATTTCGGGCGTTCCTACACTCTCCCTCATGCCGAAGAGGGGTTGCTGCCCCTGGCGGACGATCCCGGGCTGTACTTCGACAACTCCGCTGTGCTGAATCCCGAGGTCCATCGATTGGCGCTCGAGCACATCGGTCCCGATAGAATTCTGTATGGAACTGACAATCCGGTATTTTACATGCGTGGCAGGCGTCAGTGGTCCGGCCGGACCTATGTCAACCGCACCAGCCATCCCTTTTATTTCAACAAAGATCGTGAAAGCCCGGACATCGAAGCCACTTATACATTATACACCTATGAAGCCCTCAGGGGTTTCAAAACCGCCTGCCAGCAGCTTGGCCTCGGCTCCCGTGATGTGGCCCGGATATTCAATGGGAATGCCCGGGAACTCTTTGCCAGGGCCAACAGACAGTTGAAAAATATTGATTGACGCTCCCCTCCTGGAGTGCGAAAATTCTTCTTCGTCCGATTGCTGTTTGCCTGTTCTGCCTCGAGTCACCATAAAATCTGTCCAGGAGGAAAAATGATGATAGTTGTCCGGATCGGGATAATTGCCTTTTGCCTCTTTTCCGCAGGCACAGGCTGGGGGCTTTCTGTTACAGTCAACAAAGCAGGATCTGGTGGTGCTTTCACTTCCATCCAGTCTGCCATAAACAGTGGCGCCGATCATATTACAATTACTGACAGCGGTGTTTATGAAGAGAATGTCACAATCGGGGATAACGATACTTTAACCGGTGGACCGGCAGTCACACTCACTTCGACAAAAACCGGTGTGGATCGCCCAGTGATCACAACCAATGATTCACACACCTACACCGATGCCCAGGATGGCGGGCGTGGGGCTGTGGTTCAGGTCTTTGCACAGAACTCAAAAATCTCAAATGTCATTGTAGAGGCCAATCCAGAGGTTGCCTGCGGCAGCATCGCTGTAATCGCCCAGGGAGTCGAGATCACAAACTGCATTCTGAGGCCTCGTCCGGGGAAGGCCGGGAATCTGTCTGCATCGATTCCTCTGCTTTTCTGCGGCTCGCAAGGCTCGGCGGGGGGTGAACCGACTTCCAATGGGCGCAACTGTGACAATGTGATTGTCCGTGACTGTGAATTATGCGGTGTGGCCACGGACAAGCTGCTCGAGCCAGTAGCCGATATCTATCCGGGTTACCTGTCATCAGCCAATTCTCAGGCGACACAGCTGGTTCGCATGGACATGTACTCCCATGAGCCGGATGGGGCGGACCGGATCATCGATGTAACCTTCGAGAACTGTTATATCCATCACAGTTCTGACCTTCACCTGTTCCCCTCGAATCGTGGCGATACTGGGGGCCAGGTGATTGTCTACCTGATGAATTGCCGCCTGGATGCAGCTGCCAAATTCTCGATTCGTGGCCGTGGGGCCTGTGTGGTGGCGGACCATTCTGTCTTCACACGGACCAACCAGGGAAACCATGGAGATGGTGAAAATGCCGCCATCGCCATCAATACTCAGAATGGCCATCTCGATAACTGGGCACGGGTAACCGACTGTGTCTTCGTCAACTGTGGAAGTGCATTCGCCAAAAAGGGGTATTATGGTGCGATCAATAACCACAACACCATGGGAACGATTACCACCGACCACTGCACCTTCGACAAGTGCCTGAATGGTTGTGTGGTTGGAACCGGTGGCGGGACAACAGATACAAGGCACATTGTTTCCAACTCGATCTTCCACAACATCGGCTACAATGCACCGCCGGCGATCGATGCAGCCGGAATCCCATTGGGCGCCACAACACCGCTGGATCCTCCTGGCCTCTACAGGGCCTGGTTTTTCGGTGTGGAGACCATGTTCGATGGTTCAGCGTTGTGGTCTGCCGTGTTCAACAACTACATCTCAACAGAAGCGATTCTCCAGGTGGATACCTGCCTGGTGGGAACCATTGCGGATGAAGACACCCGTGTCTGGGCTGATGCTGTCGCAGCGGGCTTTGGCGATCGTGAAAATATTCTTGGCTGCCGGTTGCCTGCGGAGATGTCGGAGAGGATCTGCGTGTCCGCGGATTGGGAACAGTCACCCGGGGCACTCCGGTCTTTCTGAACACCGACCCCGATGCTGAAGCCCCCTATCAGCTGGCTCCCGGCTCGCCGGGCCAGGGGCTGGGGGCGCGATTCGGGGGTCCGCCATCATCAGCTGTAAACTGGTCTTTGTATAACTGATCACTCTTCAAACAATTGATTCATCCGGGCGTGAAGGCAGAGGCAGACTTCACGCCCGTCCTGTTTATCTTCAGGAAATCGTTGCGAATACCGCTGTGTTTTGTTAATGGTGATGCCCCGGGTGGTCCGGAAAGGTTTCATGCTCCTCCTCATGCGTCTCCCAAGGCTCCATGTGGGTGGTGATGACCACACGTCTCCCCAGCTCCTGATGGATGGACTGTTCGACCTGTGTGGCCTGCTGGTGGGCCTGGCGGATGGTCACATCCTCTGGAAAGAGCATGTGCATTTCCATCCAGGTGGTTCTCCCGGTATTTCGGATGCGCAGCTCATGGAAATAGCATCGATGCTGCTTCTCTGCTTCGAGCAGAATCCGGCGGATTGTTATTTCAACCTCCGGATCCACCTTTTCCATCAGGCCCAGGATCGCTTCGCGCACCAGGTGCCAGCCCGCAAACAGGATATTTACGGCAATTGCCAATGCAATCAGTGGGTCGAGGAATGAATATCCGGTGAGCGCCACCAGCCCCAGGCCCACTACGATTCCAACACTGGTGTAGGAGTCGGAAAGGACATGCTTCCCATCGGCCACCAGGATCAGCGAATTCTGTTTCTTTCCTGTGTCGATCAGGTACCAGCCCAGAAAACCATTCAGGATGCCACAGAGCGCGATCAGCAGGTTTCCTGTTGTGATCGATTCGATTTCTCCTCCTGCAATCAGCCGGTGTATCGATTCATAGAAAATGTACAGGGCGGCGAAGATGATCAAGGCCCCCTCGAGTCCGGCGGAGAAATAGGTCACCCGTTCATACCCATAGGGATGCTTCCTGTCGGGAGGGCGCTGGCTGAGCCACAGGCAGTAAGCCGCGATTCCAACTGCCGGCAGATGGACAACCGACTCGGCCACATCGGACAGGATTGCAGCCGAACCAGTCAAAAGATATGCCGACAGCTTCAGGCCGAACAAACCGATTCCGACCGCCAGAGAAATCAGCATGGCCTTCTGCTGGGCGGCATACTCGGGATCTGTTGAGGTCCAGAACTTCCAGATCATGATCTCAATCTACACCCTCCAGGCTTCCATTGGCAGATTTTTTCGAATGACAGCAATTTATTATTGGACAGACTAATCGACACTTGGTAATCTGAGGCCGTCTGACGACCAGATTTCTCCTGGTTCATTCGAGACTTATTCCACAGGAGGCGATTCATGAAAAAGCGGCTTTTCTGTCTGTTTATCCTGGTGGCAGCTGCGGCATCCCAGGCAGCACCGAGCGATATTGCCATCACCGAGGGAGCTGGCAATCCAGTTCTGCTGCAGACCTCGGTAGGTGCGGGCCGTTATTATTATGCGCATGTCCTTTATGACCCGTTTGCCGGGAAATACCGGGCCTGGGCCGATGCCTCCAGCAGCAATGATATCACTTATGCCGAATCAACAGGCGATAACCCCGCAGCCTGGTCCGGATATACTCTCTGCACTGGAACCCTCGGACCCCGGGGAAAAGCCCATGTGGTCCAGCTGGGGGCAAATTCGTTCCGCATGTGGCATACCGGGGATGATGGAACCCCGGGATACGAGGTTCATACCTTTACCGGCAGCAATGGAATCGACTGGTCGAATGCCACCCCGATCACCGGTGTGGCGGATACCGGGGATTCCATTCCAACTGCCGATGGTCCTTTCGAGCATTTCTGCCCTGCCGGAAATGGAGCGGGTTTTGTCTGTCTGGCGAACACCCGGGAAGGTTCCGCCGAGCAGACCGGGCGGGAGCTGAACTGGTATTCCTCTGCGGATGGCATCACCTGGACCTTCGAGCATGGCACAGGAATCCTGGGGTATGATGTCTCTACTCTGGTCAGGCACCCTGACCGTGCCAACACCTGGTATGCCTATGGTTACCAGCAGGGAGGGGAGGATTTCATCGTTTCCCTCTACTCGACCGACAATGGGGCGACCTGGCAGATGGATCAGGAACCAGTCCCGGTAATCGGTGTCGCGGGGGAATTTCCTTACAATCCGAACAGGAACTACAACCCTCAGGCGATTTACCGTGGATCCGGCAACTGGGTCTTTTTCCGGACCACAAGTGACAGTTCTGCCAGTCCCGCTCATCGAACCTCTTACTCGACCGGAATCGAGAGCGGATTGACCTTTTCATCGATTGAAAACTGGATGCTGATGGAGCGCTAAAAGCTTCTTTCAGGACCGGATGCATCGGATTTGTTTGGAGAGAGCTCCTTGAGCAGAGCTCTCTTTTTTTTGAGACCGGTTGCCCATCCTTAAAGAAAGTTGAATGATCTGTTCAATTACTCTGGAGTGGCTGCTCCTGCATTCGAAGTCATACAATCAACACGGCTTTCAGAAGGAGGAAGAAAATGAAGAAACCTCAGAGTGTTTTTCTGCTGCTGGCCTTTTCCTGGATTGCACAGGCGGAAGGGCCTTTCCCCGGGCCGACCGATGAGGGCTACCTGCTGCCGAATGGATGGACCCTCACCCCCATTGGCAAACAGATTCAAACTGAAGACCAGATCCTGAACCTGGTCCTTTCACCGGATGGCAAGGTGGCGGTTGCCTTGACCTGCGGCTTCAACCCCCATGGGCTGGTTGTGATTGATACCCAGACCGAAGAAGCCATCCAGAGAATTCCACAAAAGACCGCCTGGTTCGGCATGGCCTGGCATCCGGATGGAAAACGGCTGTATGTGTCCGGCGGAAATACCAGGAAAAAGGATGACCCGGCCGCCCCGGTTTATGTTTATGGCTATGCAGAGGGAAAACTGAGCGAAACTGCTTCCACGACTCTGTCAGTCGAACTTCCCAAGGAAAAGGTTTTCTGGTCCGGGCTGGTCCATCATCCCTCGAAGCCGATCCTGTATGCGCTGAACCGTATGACCAATGAAGTGGTCCTGTTCGATACCGACCAGGGAAAAGTCATCGGAACCTGGCCCACCGAGCAAAGCCCCTATGACCTTGTTCTTTCCCCGGATGGGGAGGATCTGTATGTCTCGAACTGGGGCAGCGATACAGTCAGCCACTTCAAAACGGCCGAAGGCAGGCTGAATTCCGTCATGCGCGTGGGAGATAATCCATGCGATCTGGTTCTGACCCGGAATGGCAGGCTGTTCGTCTGCTGTTCCAATGAAAATCGAGTGGTAATCATCGACACCAGGAGGGGCCGCCCGGTGGAGACACTGATCACCTCCCTGTATGAACGCGCCCCCGAGGGTTCCACTCCGAATGCCCTGGCCCTTGACCCAAAAGAGGAAACCCTGTTCATCGCCAATGCCGATAACAACAACATCGCTGTCGCGGATGTCGAGGAAACCGGGGAAGGGACAGTTCTGGGTTTCATCCCGGTTGGCTGGTATCCCTCAGCGCTGGCTGTGAGTGCGGATGGAAGCAAGTTGTTCGTCGGCAATTCAAAGGGTGTGGCCTCCTATTCCAATGTCGATGGTCCTCACAGTCCGAAAGCCAGGGAAACCGGGAAAACAGTCACAACCAAATCCGGCCAGAAAGGTGCAGTCAGCATCATCGATGCCTCCCGGTGCCGCCAGAACATGCTGGAATTGACCCGCCAGGTGTATAAAAACTGCCCTTACCGCGATGAGCTGCTGGTCCTGGCTCCTGAAGTGGATGAAAAGACCACCATTGTCCCACGCCGTGTGGGTGCCGGTTCACCGATCAAGCATGTCATTTACATCATCAAAGAGAATCGCACCTACGACCAGGTTCTGGGCGATCTGCCTCAGGGAAAAGGGGATCCCGAGCTGTGCCTGTTCGGGCGTGAGATCACCCCCAACATCCATAATCTGGTGGAGACCTATGTCCTGTTTGACAATCTCTATTGTGATGCGGAGGTGAGTGTGGATGGACACCAGTGGTCCAATGCGGCTTATGCCACCGACTACACCGAAAAGAACTGGCCGGCGGAGTATGGCGGCTGGAGTGATTCTCCCCGTTCCTTCGCGATCTATCCCTCTTCAGGCTACCTCTGGGACCAGTGCGCCCACAAAGGCTTGACCTACCGGACATACGGTGAATTTGCCGAACGCCAGAGCGAGGATGGAATCATGACCCCGATCCATCCATCTCTCGGCGCACTGCATGGGCATGTCGCTCCGCACTACCTCTCCTGGGGTGCGAGAGACACAGAGAATGCACGCGAATTCATCCGTGAATTTGATGAGTATGAAAAGAACTACGACAGCACCGATCCGGGAAAACGGCTTCCGAATTTCATCGTCATGGCTCTGCCTGAAGATCACACTCATGGCACTCAACCAGGCGCACACACCCCGCGTGCCTGTGTCGCCAGCAATGATTACGCCCTCGGGATGATTGTCGAACGTGTCAGCAGGAGCCGTTACTGGCCTCAGACCGCCATCTTTGTGATCCAGGATGATGCCCAGGATGGGCCGGATCATATCGATGCACGGCGCACGGAAGGCCTGGTCATCAGCCCTTATTCGCTCCAGGGGATTGTCGACAGCACCCTGTACACCACCAGTTCCATGCTGCGGACCATCGAGCTGGTGCTCGGACTCCAACCCATGAGCCAGTTCGATGCTGCGGCGAATCCCATGTACAAGGCTCTCGGTGTCAACCCGAATATCAAGCCCTATGAAGTCATTCCGCCGAAAATCGACCTCAACGAAACCAACACTAAAACAGCCTGGGGGGCTGAAGCATCCATGCAGATGGCTTCAGTTCCTATGATCGCACACCCATGTTCGAGCTGAATGAGATTATCTGGAAAAGCGTGAAAGGGGCGGATTCCGAAATGCCCCTTCCAGTCCATCGTTTCCAGGCAGCAGTTGCCTTGAGAAACTGAAGCCAGACTGCGGGCTTGATTGTGTGGAGCAGGATTTGACGACAGAAAAACCTCTGCTTGTCATCACCCAGGGAGACCCTGCGGGAATTGGGCCGGAAATCTGCCTCAAGGCTTTGTCGGATCCGGCTGTTCTGGAAGTCTGCCGTCCGGTGCTGGCCGGTGATGTGCGGGTCCTGGAGCAGGTGGGGCACTCACTTGGCTTGAAGGTGCCTGAAAAAAGGATTCCGCGAGACAGCCTGGATTCCTCTGCCAGCCTGTTCGAAGGAAAAGGTCCTTTCATCCTCGAGTGCGGTCATATCGATGAAGAACTCCGGCCCGGGGAAGCCACCCGGCTTGCCGGTGAAGCCTCTTACCGGTATATCACCACAGCCATCGAAGGCGCCATGCAGGGGCTTTTCGATGGAACTGTCACCGCGCCGATTACCAAGACAACCCTGCACCTGGCCGGCATCACCGAACCGGGGCATACCGAAATCTTTGCACGCCTCACCGGAACCCGGAATTACGCCATGATGCTGTACAGCCCGCGCATCGCTGTCAGCTTTGTCACTTGCCACCAGTCTCTCCGCAGCGTTCCGGATTCATTCACCACGGAGGATGTGATCCGAGTCACCTCTCTGACCCACGACACGCTGTTGCGCATACGCGGGAAACAGCCCCGGATCGCTGTCCTGGGCCTGAATCCTCATGCGGGAGAAAAAGGGCTTTTCGGCGATGAAGAAAGCCGTCTCATCGAACCGGCTGTGGAGCATTGCCGGGCGCATGGCTGGCTGGTGGAGGGGCCGATCCCCCCCGATGCCGCTTTCATGCCCCACGCCCTGGCACGTTACGATGGGCATGTCACGCTTTACCACGACCAGGGGTCGATCCCGTTCAAAATGATCTCCATGCATGATGGAGTGAACATCACCATGGGGTTGCCCATCATCCGCACCTCGGTGGATCATGGAACTGCTTATGACATTGCCTGGCAGGGAAAAGCAAGCCATTCCAGCCTGGTTTCAGCGATTCAACTGGCTGCGCAGCTGGCCTCCTCCCGCCAGGGAGAGGGTGAATCACTCTGAGGGCTGTGCTGGAGCTTGATCCAGCATAGTTGGATTATCCAGCGATATTGAGGGTCGGCATCAGGCCGGGAGCAGGCTGGCCCATCAAAGGCACCGGGGTCGGCGCATCGGCATCCCGGGCTTCATCGGCCGCCGCTGCCCCCCTCCTCCCCGGATTTTATCTATGG
>LMZT01000099.1 GCA_001567115.1 Candidatus Hinthialibacteria bacterium OLB16
CTCCCACCGAAAAGTGACAAACGGCTGCACCCGCATCATTCCGGCCGGAGGGATCGGCCTGGCGCGCTCCGATCAGAATGTCATCATATCCATCCCGGTCGATATCTCCTGCCGCAACAGAAGAACCGGCCAGATCGCCATCGTCATCCCCCAGAATGCGTGTCTCACTGTAGCTCCCGGTGCCGGTATTCAGGTCGATCACTGCAGGGAGGGTGCCTCCATAGATCACATACACTTCCCCGGCATCTGTCACTCCCGGAGGATTGGCCGCATTCGCACCGATAATGACATCATCAAAGCCATCCCCATTCACATCCCCGGATGCCACCGAATAGCCGGCCTGATCTCCGGCCGCGCCCCCGAGTATCCGTGTGGTCCCGTATGGAGTGGGGCTGGTGAGATCAAGAGTCGCCGGAAAGACCGGCCCGGAATATAAAACAGTGACGATTCCGGAATTGGTTCGGCCTGCGGGATCCGCAAAGGGCTGCCCGATGATCACATCATCAAAGCCATCCCCATTCACATCCCCGGATGCCACCGAATATCCAAGCTGGTCATCGGCAAGCCCTCCACGAATCCGTGTCTCACCATAATATCCGGCAGGCCGGTCGAGATTGGTGTAGGTGGGAGATTCGACCACCTTGCCATAAAGCAGAGTGACTTCCCCGCTGTTTGCCAGGCCGCCCCGGTCTGCCAATGGAGCACCCAGGATCAGGTCATCATACCCATCACCATTGATATCACCGAATGCGGCTCCATTGCCGTTATCGGACCCAAGTCCATCTCCGGGGTCATCACCGAAAATCCGCACCAGCGGAACTGATTCCTCCCCGAGTGGAACATCCAGATCGATCACCGGCGGAAGCTCGGCTGGGTTGCCGGTGATGGCATAGAAGGTACGGCTGTTCAGCTGGCCGGGGGACAGGTCTCCCGCCTGAATCAGGTTCCTCTGCATGTCCAGAGACTGCTGGGCGACCTCGAACCAGGGGCCTTGGGACGAACTGGCATGAAACAGCCTCAGCCCCCTCTCATTCAATCCAATGATTTCCGAATCGAGATACCGAAAGGTGATCCAGGCTTTGCTGTATGCCGACCGGGTGGATTCCACATGCCAGAGAACATCTGCCACATCGCGGCGGTTTCCACGGCCCAGGCTGGCGATAGGCTGATCCGAACGGGTGAGGGTTACAGAAGCCTCCGAGGTGATGCCTGCATCGAACTGAACCCAGGTTCGAGCCACCGGCGACAGGCGTCCGCCGACTCCCCGCATCGGCGCCTGGCCGGATCGAATGCGCTCACGCACCTGCGCCGTGAGGTTATCTCCCATCCCAAAAATCACATAAGCTGCGCCGGTGTCATTGTCGTTCCCGGGGGTGGGAGGATTGTCGGCATAGACAGCCGATGCCGCCATATCCGCAAACCCGTTGCCATCCATGTCGGCAGCAGATTCCGCCCCATACCCCAGAAGATCCGGAGTGGAGGTCGCGGTGCTTCCCTTTTCGCCGATGATGGTCATGACTCCATCGGGCACGAGCAAATCCTTGACTGTGGAATGACGAATCCGGGAGCCATCCACCAGATACACCCGTCCGGCATCCTCGCGGTTCAAAGTGTCTGCGCCGATTGCCCCGATCACCACATCATCGAAGCCATCCCCATTGACATCGCCGCCCGCAACCGACCAGCCTGCCTGGTCCTGGGCGAGCGCACCGACAATGCGTGTGGTCCGGATATTCTGAGGCGGGCTGGAGATGCTGAATCTGTTCGCCGGCAATAACCCATCCCCATAAAGGACATAAGCACCTCCGGCATTATCCGCACCCAGGCGGTCCATTCCGACCGCACCGAGAATCAGGTCATCCAGTCCATCGGCATCGATATCCGCCGCAGCCACCGACCAGCCCAGGAAGTCTCGCTCGGCCGCTCCTTCAATCCGTGTGATACGGTTTGCGCCAGGAGAGCCGGCGAGATCGATCGTCGCACCCGGCAGCGAGCTCCTTCCATATACAACATAGCATTCCCCGGGAGCGGTTACCGAACCGACATTGGCGGCATAGGCCCCGATAACCGCATCATCGAAACCATCCCCATCGATATCTCCGCCTGCAACCGACCAGCCCGCAAAGCTGTTCTTGACCGCTCCTAATATGCGTGTCGCCCGCGACGAATCCGATGCGCTGCGCAAATCATAGGTTGCCCCGACATGCAGGTTGCGGCCATAGATGATCCAGGTCTCGCCGGCATCTTCACGGGTGCCGCTTCCGATTTCCGGATCCGCCGCACGCGCCCCGATGATGACATCATCACGCCCATCCCCATCGACATCCGCGCTGGCCACCGACCAGCCAGTGAGATCCCCGGGGAAGAAGCCAGTTGGATCGATATTCCCTTTACGCCCGAGAATCCGGGTTTCGGTGTTAGCCAGAACTGCGGAGTCTGAAAGATTGATGACCCGGCCTGGCAGGCTCGGGCTTCCATAAATGACATAGGCTTCACCCGAATCATATTCCGGTGGCACCAGATCTTTTCGGTCGGCAAACAAGGCCCCGATCAGGATATCGTCATATCCATCCGCATTGATGTCTCCGCTGGCGACTGAAAAACCGGCGGAATCTTCAGCGGTCGCCCCACGAATGCGTGTGGTGGAGAGGTAGGTGTTTGTATTCCGCAGACTGAGCCTCTGCCCCATCGAGGTGCGGCGGCCATAAATGACATAGACTTCACCGCAGTTATTCAGCTCGACCTTGGAGGGATTGCTCGCCGATTCACGATCCGCGGCATAGGCCCCGACTATCATGTCATCGAGGCCATCGCCATTGACATCACCAAAGGCGATTCCATTGGCATTTTCGGAACCGAGGTAATCGAATGCATCCTTGCCATACAGGCGAAGCACCGGTGTGGCGCTCTCGATTTGCAGGTCCACTGTTGCCGGAAGCTCTGAAGCCTGCGCAGTGGATATCAAGAACCCAATCAAAAAGCCGAAAAAAATGCCTTTGATGACTGGCGGAAAACCCATGGTGGTGGTTGCCATTCCTTTCAAACAGACCTGCTGGAGGCTCCGGATCCCCCCACAGTTTCTATCTCGAACACCATTGAAACAGTGGCGATCCTCCAGGCCGGGAATTTCCCCGGGGAGAGAATAAAAAAATTCCCCCGTTAATGTGCGGAATCCGCCATTCCAGAGGAAATACTCCACCCCTTAATGGTAGGGATAGAATGAAAGATAGAACAACATTTTTTTGTGTAAATGGGTTCTGTCTCTCGATGGTTCTCTCATTTCTGGCCTAGTTCAGTCGCCAGGCGGGTCGCGCGCAGCCGTGCATCATCCGCCTCCGGAAATTCCGGATCGAAATCAAGTGCTTTGCTGTATTGAACCACCGCGATCTTTGGCTGGCCGGTCCCTTCGAAAATCCGCCCGAGGTGGTAGTTGATCGTGGGCTGGTTCGGCAGGATCGATAAGGCCTGCTCGATCAGTTTCCGTCCCTCGTCCGCCTGGCCGCTGAGGAAATACACCCACCCGACTGTATCGAGCACATTCCCATCCCGCAGACCGGTGCGCGGATTCGGCACCGCCAGTTCAAAAGCCTTCTTTGCGGATTCCAGGGCCTCCGGCAGAGTTTTCTCATCCTGTGACAGCAGCCAGGCCAGGTTATTTGTGGCTCCTGCAACCAGCGCAGGATTATTGTTGAGGCGCACCACTGTCCGATAGGACTCGATGGCATCCTGGTTCAGCTTCTGGGATTCATAAAGCGAGCCAATCTGGAAATGCAGGGCGGAATCCTCCGGGGTCACCGCCAGCGCTGAGGATAGGTCCTGAACCGCTTCATCATACTTGCGCAGTCTGGCCGACACAGCGCCCCGTTTCTGGAGGAAATAAGCATCATTCGGATCACTCTGCAGGGCTTTCGAGTAGGTTCGATGCGCATCCTCCAGGCGTCCCGCCAGAGTCTGGGCATCCCCCAGATAAGCCAGCAGCAGTTTATCCTGAGGATTTTGATCCGAAAGATCGGTATAGAGAGTCAAAGCTGCATCCGGCCACTGGTAGAAACTGAACAGCAGGGCCAGGCTCAGACCACGCAGATCGGTTTTATTCTTTTCCACTTCCTCGACTGACTGGAGCAGAAAATCCACCAGCCTGGAGGGATAACCGCTGCCTTTGATCACCTCCCGGGCCTGGTCATACTTCCCTCCTGACGCAAGCAGGCTGACACGAATCGGAACCAGCCGGTACTGAACCGCGGGATCCTTCGGCAACTGTGGCACTGTGGCTTCAAGAGCCTGAATCCCTTCTTCGACTTTTCCTGCCTGCTGCAACAGCACAGACTGAACAACCCGCAGCGTCTGCGTATCGGTTGTCGCCTGGATGCCTGCCTGGCAGGTGGCCAGAGCCTCCTGATCCTGTCCGAGAGCCATTTCCGCCAGCGCTTTTTCGATATAGGTCGCCGATTGGCTGGGGGCCTCTGTTATCAACTTGTTGTACTGCTCCAAGGCCTGTTTGTATTGGCGGTCATAAACCAGGGTTTTCGCCAGAACCCCACGGTAAAACATGCGGTCCTTGGCATTGGTGGTGGGAGAATCAATCAACGCGGCAAAGATGCGCGCCCCTTCTTTGAAATTCTTGTCCTGAAGGTGAAGGGTGCCGAGCAGGAACAGGGCAGGCTGTGAATCGGGATCCTTTTTCAGAACCGAATCCAGCAGGATTTTGGCTCTCTCGAGATGGCCGATCCGCACCAGCGCACGCGCACTCAACAGTATGGGTTTCTGGCTCTCGGGATATACTTCCATCAGACGCTGGTAAAGCGCCAGGGCGAGATGCGGCTCATTCAGCTCGATATAAACCCGGGCCATTTCATAAATGCCCGCTCCGAAGGTGTCGTTCTGCTGCATCAGGCGGTCCAGCTCTTCCAGGCCCGGGCCAAACTGGCCGGAATAGAGAAGCGCCAGCGCCCGGAAGTAGCCCGCCCACACTTCTGTGGCGGAAGCGCCTTTGAGTTTTTCGGTTGCCTGAGAGACCTGATTCGGATCGCGACGGATGATGCCATCAATGGCGATATAACGGACATCCTGATGGTTTTTTACATGGCCCAGTGCCTCTTCCGCCTGTTTAGAACGGCCCAGGCTCAGGTAGGCCAGGGCCTCCAGGATATGAGCATTCTGGCTCTCGGGTTGCTGAGCAAGGACTTTTTCAAGGCTGCGCAGAGCCTGTTCCGGCTCTCCCTGATAGAGGCAGGCATCCGCCAGCTCAAGAAGCAGGGCAGGAGTTTCTCCCTGTTTCTGGATCTTTTGTGAAACCACTTTGACCTTCTCGACCACCTCGCCTGAAGCGATCTGGCTTCACGGTACGCCCGCCGGAATGATTCCTCTTCAGGGCGGCGCTTGATCGCACCTTCGAGGTCCTTCAAAGCCGATGCTGCATCACCTTTTTTCAACGACAGCCGTCCACGCACATACAACCCCATCGCATCATCCGGATCCAGCTTGAGGGCCTCCTGGACTTCTTTGGAGGCTTCTTCGTCCCTGTTGGCAGTGAACAGAAGATCCGCAAGCGCTGACCGCAGAGGAGCCAGTTGAGGGTTGGCCTGTGAGGTCTGAGAGAGAATCTGGATGGCTTTGCTGGTTTCCCCACGATTCTGGTAAATTGTGGATAACTGGCCTGCAGCCATGAACTCAGCGGGATTTGTTCGGAGCATCTGCTCGAGGAGGTTGATGGCGTCTTCCGGTTTGCCGGTCCGCTGGTAAGCCTCCGCGAGGGCATACTGGGTTTCACGGGAACCGGGGCGCAGCCGGTCGGCAGCCTGATAAAATTCGAGAGCTCCATTCCAGTCATTTCTGGAACGGGCGACTTCCCCTTTGAGGAAAGGAACCAGCCCTTCCATTTCCTTTTTGGCTTCGATTCCGGCAACCAGCTTGTCGACTTCCTCGATCTTTCCATCTTTGATGAGAAGGAGGGCTTTCTGACGATAGGCCTGTTCAAGGCGTGAATCGAAACGGATGGCTTCATCATACGATCCCAGCGCATCCCGGTTGAGGCTGAGCGCCTCATAGGTCTGGCCCATTGCCAGCAGAATGGCGGCATCTGTCGGTTGAATGGCCAGGGCTTCCTGGTAGTGGGCCAGCGCCTCTTTGAAAAGTCCGGCTTTATAAAAGGTTTCGGCTTTCCCGATAGCCCTCTGAACCTTTTCCTCGTCGCTGGATCCCCCGCATCCGGATATCAGTATCGCAGAAATGCTGACAAGGAAGATTATGCCTCCCAGATTCCAGGTTCTCAAATTCATTGAGTCAAACCTCCACTTATCGTTGGATCAGGGGAACAGGTGAGAACCCCGGACAGATTCAGAACCAATGATACCACAGATATGGCGGGCCGAAAGAAGAACCCTGGATGATTCCCCGGAGATGTGATGATCTTCCCCTGCCTTGAACGCAGGCGTCCTTCTTCTCGAATGAAAGAGCCTCAGGTCAAGCCCCTATGATTGTTCATCATCCCAGTAGATATAGGATGAACAACGGTCGCATTGAATCAGATCAAGGCCCCTCTTGGCCAGCTGGATGACCTGTGGAGAAAGGTGAACTCCGCAGCCCCCGCAGCAGTCATCGCTGACAGGCACCACCGCCATGCCGCTGCGAAGCAGGACCAGCCGGTCGATGCGTTGGAGAATTTCTCCTGGAATGTTTTCACGCCTGGCCCGTTCCTGTTCCGCGATCTGGCCGAGCTCCTGTTCATACAGGACTGAAGCCGCCTCGAGCTCTTTAATTTCCGGCTGAACACGTTCTTTGGCCGAATTCAGATCCTGTTCGGCTTTCTCTGCAACACCAGTGAGTTCCGCTGTTTTGGATTCAGCCTCCTGGATGGCTTTGTCCAGTTCGGACAGGCGTTCCCGTTGAGCTTTGATCTCTTTCTGGCGTGCTTCGTACTCTTTGGTTGTTTTGACTTGATTGAGTTTGGCTTGGAGGGAGGTGAGTTTTTCGTTGGTCTGCTGGGTTTCTTTGTGGAATCTTGAGATTTGGGCCTGATTTTCCTCGACTGCTTTTCGAGTGGTTGTCAGGACCTCCTCCGCTTTCTGGATTTCGGTCCGGAGTTGTTCAAGCCGGTCTGGAATCGCTTCGTGATTCCGATAGAGGGTGTACTTTTGAGTGACAACTGACTGGAGATCGATTAATGCAAGTATTCGTTCGTCTTTCATTCCTTAACTTCCATCCGCTCCCCTGAAGGTTGGCAGGCTTTCGGAAATGATGTGCTCAATGAGAGTATCCGGAAGCCAGTAAGGGGCAAGGTTAAATGTCTTGTTTGACGAACAACTTGTCAAGCCATAGCGGGGTCAGTCGGATAAGAGGGTGGTTTTCGGTTGTGTGACTCCCAGCAGCCGCAATGCCGCTTTGCCTTTCAGCACCAGGTCCTGAAAAGATCTCAGCCTTTTCATCTCCGCCAGGATCCGTTTCGGACGCAGATACAAACTGCGGGTGGCACGCCTTTGCGCCTTCAGCAATGCTTCGGGCGAGATATAGGGGGTTCTCAAAACCGCTGAACCCATCTCTTCATACTGCTCCCAGTTTTCATGCACCAGCCAGCCATTCGCCTTCGCCTCCTCATAGAGTTCAGTCCCCGGGAATGGCGTGGCGATATGAAAATTGCAGTAGTCCGGATCGAGCTCCCGGGCGAAGCGGATCGTGTCTTCGATGGTTTCCGGATTTTCCCCGGGCAGCCCCAGGATGAAATAGGCAAAGGTCAGGATTCCAGCCTCTTTGGCAGCAGAAATGCCTTCACGAATCTGTTTGAGGGTGATGTCCTTTTTGGAGCTGGCCAGGATCTGCTCATTCCCCGACTCCACGCCAAAGGAAATCAGTTCACAGCCTGAAGCCTTCATCTCCCGCGCCAGGACGGGATCGATGGTGTCCACGCGGGAGTTGCATACCCAGCGGAAGTTGTAAGGCCGCATGGCTTCCATCACCTGGTGCACCCAGGTTTTCCGAAGGGTGAAAGTGTCTGTCATGAAAGCAAAGAAATTGATGCCCAGCTGCTCTTTCATTTCCACCAGCTCGCCCAGCAGATTCTCCACCGACCGGGTCCGTATTCCACGCCCCCAGACACTTCCCGCCCGGCAGAAGGTGCAGGGATAGGGGCATCCTCGCGAGGGGATGACTGTCGCGAATGGTTCGCCACGGCTGAAAGGCATCCGATACAGCTGCCAGGGGGTCAGGTTTCTCGCGGGATAGGGGAGATCATCGAGGTTGGCAACCATTTCTGTCGCAGGCCCGAGGCGTGCCTCCCCCGCCTGATTCACACACACTCCGGGAACATCCTGCCAGTGATCCCGGGGGGCATGGATCAGCCTCTGGAGTGTCAGTTCCGCTTCGCTGATAAAGATGAAATCCGAATTCGATTCGAGCAGGCACTCACGCGGCAGGGCTGTGACATGAGTCCCGGTGAAACCCACTGTGAATCCATGCCGTTCTTTGAGGGTGCGAAGAAAGAGGGCATCCTGGCGGAAAGTGGGTGTCGTTGTTCCGGTAATGATCCAGTCCGGCTGCCACTCGAGGATGCGTGCTTCAGCCTGGTCCTGGGTCAACCCCTCGGCCATTCCATCCAGAACCCGCGCTTCCTGCCCCTCGCGCAGGGCGACCGCGGCAAGGTATGCAAGTCCGGTCTGCGGCCATGTTTCTCCTCCCACACTCCTGCGCCCGCAACGGCCGAGCTCCTTCATGTAAATATCACCATCAGGCAAAGGGGGATTCAGAAATAGGATCCGCATGAATTTTCTCGATTTGAGGCTCGCTGGCTCGCTGCTTTCACTTTAATCAATGAAACAGCTGTTGGCAATCTCAGGACCCAAAGCCTGGCCATTGGCTTCTGAAGAAGATCCTGCGGGAAAATGAGGTTTGCCTTTCAGGATGGCAGGATCAGGTTACGACTGTGGCGATCTGTTCCTTGAACAGGGCTTCGCCGATCAGCCGGTCGAGGATCGATTCGAACTCGATTCCCGCAGCAGCACAGGCCCGCGGGATCAGACTCATCCGGGTCATCCCCGGGATGGTGTTGATTTCCAGAATAACAGGCTGATCCCCATCCATCATGAAGTCGGTTCGGGTCAATGGCGCTGCAGCCGAAGGTCTTGTGGGCACGCACTGCCAGGACTGAATCTCACGCGCCAGACTCTCGGAGATATCCGCCGGAGTAATCTCTTCTGCGCCACCCGGCTGGTATTTTGCCTCGTAATCGAAGAAACCCCCCGCCACACGGATTTCAGTGACCG
>LMZT01000100.1 GCA_001567115.1 Candidatus Hinthialibacteria bacterium OLB16
GCCTGGATATGGGCTGGATTTGAACCACAGCACCCACCGATAAAATGTGCCCCTGCTGCCAGTAGAGGCTCAACAACACCCGAATAAAGCTCAGGAGGCGCGGAATAAAAATACCGTCCATCCGGACTCATGGATGGCAATCCGGCATTTCCTTTGATCCAGACCGGCAGTTCACCGCCGGCCTTGGAAAAGAGGCTGGCCAGGTGGACAAAAGATTCAATTCCCGCTCCACAGTTTGCTCCAACAAAGCTCGCACCGACCCGCCTGGCCATGTTGTAAGCCTGCTCAGGATCGACTCCCATCATGGTGAAAGAATTGCCTTTGCCGGAATCGAAAGTAAATGAGATCCCAACCGGCAAATCACAGGCAGCCAGACAGCCGCGTGCCGATGCTTCGGCTTCCATCAGGTCCGTCTGGGTTTCGATTACAATTGCATCCGCGCCACCTTCTGCCATGGCGCGGGCCTGTTCAGCGGCTGCCTCTTCGACCTCACCCTCGCTGATCTCACCCATCATCACCATCTTTCCGCATGGCCCGATAGAGCCGAAAACATAGGCCTTCCCCTGGGCTGCCCGCCTTGAAATCTTGGCGCCTGTTCGTGTGAGTTCGTAAGCCAGCTCCGGGATGCCATGCCTGACGAGAGCGACCCTGTTGCTGTTGAAGGTATTGGTCAGAATGATCTGCGCGCCGGCATCGACATAGGATTGTGCGACCGAGAGGACCTTTTCCGGAAATTCTGTGTTCCAGGTATCACACATCTGCCCCGGCTCTGCCCCAAGCCTCTGCATTTCGGTTCCCCAGGCTCCATCGGAACAGAGTGGCGGCAGATTTTTGAAATTGTCTCTTGTCAGTTTCATGGCGGGATCGAATGGCATGGCAGCGGGCCTCCTGAAGTTCCTGTTCATCATTGATTGCCAGGCAGATGCCGCACCGGGCTGGTTATATCCCCGGATGCGGTCTCAGGCTCTCAGTTGATCCAGTGAAAATAGCAGAAACCGTCCAGGTTCTGTATATGTCCTGCCGCATCAGGAAAATCGGATACGGGACAGGCCTCAACCCACCAGAACCAGGGCCTGTTCACCCTCCCGGCGAATTGAAACAGGCGGATATGCACACGATCTCCAGATATTTAACGGACCACGGCTGGCAGCACCACGACTGTTTTTCCAAATTCGCCGAGCCTTTTCTGAATCAAAAAAGCGGTCTCATTATGCAGCAGCCTCTGATACCATTTCTCTCTCTGGAAGATCAGCTTTCCAGCGAAAAATGTAACCCCTTTATATTCTTCTGAAACCTTCTGGCAGATCTTGACAGCCTCATCGACTGCATCCGTGCCGATTCCGAATTCAGACTTTGCCGGCAGACCGATCCTTTCGGCCAGTGCAATATATTTATCCAGCGACAGGCGAGTCCGTAAAGTCAGGTTTTCGACCGCACCCTCTCCTTTGAAATCGCCCGAATCGATGACGCCAACCGAAATGAAGATCAGATTTTTATAAAAACCTGGGAACTCCTTTAATATATTCAATACAGTGTGGATTCCCAATCCACTGTAACCACCCACCAGGACTGCTGCAGTTGGCAGGCTTGGATCGAATGTGCCACAGTGCTTAACCGGGAGAGTTTCCAGATTTTCAAGATCTGAATAGAGGCTTTGAAGTTTTGCTCCGACAGTCTGGTAGTGGCGGTGAATCATCATGCAGAGAGCCACCGATAAAGCTGTGATGACCAGGGTAATCCATCCCCCCTCATGGAACTTTTCGATGGAGGTAATCAGGAGAATTGTGGAGCATAAAAGGAATGCAATCAGAAACAGGATGGCCAGCCTCTTCCAGCCGGGATTTCTGGCTCGGTGATTCCAGGTATACAGGAACATTCCCATGGTTGACAGCGAGAAAGTTATAAAAACATTGATGCTGTACATCACCACCAGATGATGAATGACCCCCTGTGTCATATAGAGCAGCAATATGGCCGAACCTCCCATCAGGAGAATGCCATTCATGGTGGTGAGCCTTTCAGACAGAGAAGCAAAGCGCCGTGGCAGCCAGGAGTCGACCGCCAGGTTTGCCAGAATCCGGGGGCCATCGAGGAATCCTGTCTGCGCTCCAACGATGAGGATGATTCCTTCAGAAAGGATCGTGATCCACAGGAAGGTGCCTCCCGCCGGCAGGAAGGAGGACACTTGAGTTATCAGTGAGGCATTCATGGTCATCCCGCTGGCCGGGTTGATATCCCAGAGGAAAAAGCAGAACAGCAGTCCGGCAGATGTAAATGCCAGAGAAACAGCCATGTAGAACATTGTTTTTCTGGCTGTGGTTACCCGTGGCTCCCGCATGATCGCCAGCCCATTTGAGACAGCTTCGATTCCGGTGTAGGTTCCACCCCCCATGGAGAATGCATGTGCAAAGAGCAGCAGCATTCCAAACACTCCCAGGGTGCTCAACCCATCTGAAAAAATCGGTTTGAACTTTCATGACACGCTCGCCCAGATGCGAAATGCTGAATCCCATCCCGCACAGAATGAGAATGATATGAGATGCCAGGAACACGAGGAAAATCGGAGCCAGAAAGAGAATGGATTCCTTGACTCCACGTATATTCAGCACAGTCAGAAACAATACCAGGCATACCTCAAACGGAAGCTTGAAGGAGTGCCATTCCAATGGAAGGAGGCTGAAAAGGGAATTGCCAGAGGCTGCAATCGAAACCGAGATGGTCAATACATAATCGACCAGCAGCGCGCAGCCAGAAATGACCCGACTTGTGCCCCAAATGTTTTTGTGGCGACCACATACCCACCCCCGCCATGGGGGAACTTTTCGATGATATGGCCGTAGGCTGCCGAAATAATGAAAACTGTAGCAGCGGTTAGCAGCGCCAGCCCGATCACCAGATAGGTGTGGCCGCCTAAAGCTCGAAATGCCTCTTCAGGACCGTAGGTTGAAGAAGACAGGCCATCCGCCCCCAGGCCAATCCAGGCCAGGATGGGCATCAGGGACAGTCGGTGATAGATGCCGGGGTCAAACAGGTCTTTCGGTTTTCCGAACAGGCGCAGGGTGAATCGTTTCCAGGCGCTTTCATGAAACAGATTGGCGATCACCTGAAAGATCCGAATGGGACATAATGCGATCCTCCTTGTCCAGAACAGATGGGAATATCCATCCAGACAGGGAGGACTTCCCTTCGGCGTTTACGAGGTTAGCTGACGGGCTGGGAACGAAAGGTTTCCCTCACCTTGGTGGTGATTCGCCCCGGAAAAATGGGTCCCCCGTTTCTGCTTGCAAGCAGAACTCAACGTTTTATTGCCAATATTATAAATCGGTTCTTCATCCTGCAAAAGGGGCCAATGAGGTGCTGCCGCAACAAGAAAATGTCCGCTTCTCCGGAAAGTTCTCAGGCAGTTGTCATATTCACTTCCATCCGATCATTCCTCCCCTCAGGTACAATTTCTTCTCCAGGTCCCAGTAGCCGCCTTTTTCGAGCAGCACCCGTTGCTCTTCATCATAGAACCATGGACGAGTTGGGTGTGGAACAAAGCGATCGAATAGTTCCCGGGTGGACCGTTTCCGCCGGGATTGGAGATATTTTCGCGCACTGGCCAGGGTGCGGGCCGCTTCCTCCTGCACCACCAGGGATTCTACCAGGGGGGCTGAGGCAGGCCGGCTGAACAGACCCGCGAGACGTTCCTTCAAGCCTCCAGGATGTTGCTGCCCGGAGAGGCAGATCCTTTCTCGTGCCTGCGCCAGAGTGACCGCCATCTGAATATGCTCGAGATGATCCTCTTCATCCCAGTTTTTGAAGATTGTTCTCAAAGGGTTCAGGAGGTAGTTGCGCGCTTTCTTTTCGAATGATTTCCTCCCCAGTGAAGCATGAGCGCGATGCCCGGCCCGGGAGGATGGAATCAGAAAACAGTCATACCCGAGCAGATTCAATCGCCAGCCCAGATCGAGATCTTCATAGATCATTCCGTAATCACGGTCGAATCCTCCGCTGGTGGCGTACAAATCTCGTGAAATTGCCATCGCCCCGCCACATGGGCATAGAACCGGGATCATCGCTGAGTCTGGATCTGGAAGAGTGCCGCGCTCCTCAAAGCCATATCCGAGATAATTGACACTCACACCTCTGAACAGAGCCTCCCGCCCTTCCCAATCCATCAGAATGCTTCCACAGGCGCCATTCACTTTTCCCTCGATCAGGGGATCTGCAAGATGAAGCAACCAGTCCGGTTCCACCCAGGTGTCATTATTCAGGAAAACCAGAATCTCCCCTTCGGTCGAATTGATCCCGGTTTCGACCGCCTCGATGAATCCTCCATTTTCTTCACGTTGAATGACACGAAATAAAGGAAATTCGCGTTTGAGAAAAGAAACACTCTCATCGGTCGAACCATCATCGATGATGCAGACCTCATAAGGCGGGGAGTTTTTCGAGAGTCCCTGGAGGGACTGGAGGCAGGGCTGAATGAGTGATGGATTGTTGAAATGCGGGATCAGGATGGAGCACAGGTGGCGTGAGGGCATAATTCTGGTTTACTCTATAAAGAGAACTGTGAAAAGACAAATCCTGCCACTGATCCTGTTCATTCTGATGGGGGTTTCACGGCCCAGCTCCGCTCTGGAACTCCATCCCTGCGTCTGGCTGGGGTGGAATCAGTTTGTTCTGTCGGATAAGCACCTCCCGGCAGTCTGCATTCAGGTGGACCTGATGACACATCCCGGCGGTAGCCATTCTTTTACTCCGGCTGGCATTCTGAAAGGAGAATCTGGAAAGAATGATTCTTACTGCCTGTGCTCCTGGCCCGCCGGTCCACCCGATCGACAGGATAACTTTTCGGTTCGCTGGGCAGGACATTGGCTCCCGGGAGAAACAACCTGTGAAATACGCCTGCGTGCCGATGACCGGGCGCTCCTCCGCCTCGATGGGGAAAACTTCCTGCAGGCAGACCATTCACCCCAGGGTGTTACCAGAACAGTCCACCTCAGCCCAAAACGGCATCGCTTTGAAGTGGAGTATTCCGAATCGACCGATACCGCCTTCATCTTTGTCGATTGGCGGACACCAGGTGGTTCCTGGGGTCCACTGATTCCTCAAACAGGAGATCCGGGGCGTGAACTGGATGGCTGGCTGGGTGAATATTATCTCGACCAGAAATTCACCGAACTCGCATACACTCACATCGATCCATTTATCGGCTTCAACTGGAAAGATTCCGGCCCTTTCGAACGCGCAGAAGATCTTCCCACATTGACATGGGAGTGGAGCCATTCCCATGACAGGGTTCTTTCCCAATTCATCTCCAACCGGGATGGCGCTGTTCGCCTGTCGTTTTCATCACCTGGCGGCACACCATTCACCCTGGAAGGCGGAAATACCTTTATCAACCTGGTCCCTCTTGAAGGGGAAACGATTCGATTTTATGTCGATGAACCTGTTACCTGGAGCAGCAGCCAGTCACGTTCTTCCAATCTTCCTCCGTCACACCTCCCCCCGCTGAACCATCAGGATGCCGAGAGGATTTCTCTGGAATTTCCGGTCAAAGCAGGCCAGCCGATACGTCTCTGGCAGCCCGATGAAGAGCATCAGACTGGCTCGGCGGCCGGGCAATCGATCGCTCAGGCCCGCGCATCCTCTCAGAATGCCCAATTCCAGATCGAAGGGGATTTCTCCCGCCTCAATGCGTCCCTGGCAGAGAAATCCGGATGGTGGACTGATGTCCTGCTGTCCAGCTCAGCCATGCTGGCCTCTTCCACTGAATCAGCGGCACACCCCGGTGAAACACCCTCGCCGGAACATTTCACACCCGCTCAGGTGCAGGGACTGATCCATGCAATTTCATCCTGTTGCCATCTTTTTTTCCTGGCTCTCCAGCTCTGGAGTCTGGCCTCCTGAATCGGCAGCTTCCCCTCCTGTTCAAGACCTCATCACCTGCGGGCATTGCCTCTCTGCAGTCAGCCCTCGATCATTGGAGCACATGCTGCCAGAACAATCCGGGCGAGGAGGCCTCGCCACCCAGCCCTCCGGTCTGTCAGCCCGCCCATATCGGGCCTCTCAGCTGGCGGACTGATGATCTCGCTTCCGGCCTGGCCAGGTGATCAATGCCCTCGCAGAGCTTTCCCAGATTGTCAAAACAACCCCTGATGGGCTGGACTTCGGTCTGGGGAATAACTCCTCCAGCAGGATGACACTCAAAAATCTGAAAATCGGTGACAAGCTCTGGGATATCTCCAGCAACCAATGGGGGGCCAGATTTGAAGATAAAAGCGGTGGTTTCATCCAGATCGATGCAGTCTCTCACATCAAAGATCTGAAAGTTAATAAGAAGGGAAGTTGGATTGCTGATCTTGAGATCTCCGGGAATGAAGGCAGGGTGGCTGTGGGGCCTTCTGAAAGGATCCGTTCGGCAAGCTGGCAGAAGAAACCCTTGCTTCTCCTCAAAGGCAAAGCAGGGGAACAGCAGGGGAAGATCAATGGGGCATCGGGGCGCCTCGAAATTCGTTTCGCCAGCGAGGGCGAAACGATTCTCCCCAGGTACTGACTATCCTTTATTTAACTGATGGTATGGCGATTCGGAACCCGCCGCAGAATGCTGCGGCGCAGGGCTTCCATCTGCCCCTGGATATCACGTGACCTTCTCACTCCGCGGACCAGCCACTGGGTATGAATGAGGTCCTGTTCAGTGAGGATTTCCCCATAGGAGACTGTCTCGGGCGAAGTCAGATGGGCAATCGCAGCACGCACCCTTTCCTGTTCCCTCTCATCCAGAAATGGAAGCATGACTGTCATGAAGGCCAGCAGGCGAAGCTTGAGCATGAGCGGGAGCGAACTGGTTCGGATGGAGGACAGCAGGGGTTCATCGAACCAGATGTCCCATTCCGCAGTCCTTCCACGCAGTGCAACCTCTGGATCCTTGTGGACCACATCCAGGCATTGGTCCAGCAACATTCGTAATTGCTCACCCATCGCGTTGAACTGGTTCTCCGATCCGGAACGGGCTGGCAGTTGCGCGACTCGTTCCTCTCCTCGTGCCGGCTTCCGTGAGGCTTCTGCCTCGAACTGGGCCTCAGATGCTGAACGAATATCCTTGAATAAAAATGCCTGGCCGGGTTCTTCCTCTGAAAGCCACATTCCCCTCAATCGATTAAGCCCCATGTCAGCCGCCTCCCCTGGTTTCAAGAGCCATGCCCCTATCAGTCACCTCACAGTGTGACCCTGATCTCGATTCTTCTTTAATATCGAATCGAGGGATGCATATCTAAAGCAAAATTATTCAGGCGGTTACATGGTTGGATTAGGGGGAGTGGAGAATACTACAGGTTGAATCCAGAGAGTCCGTGGCCACAACTTGTTGGGTGTTCAGGAGTGACTACTTCTGCCGCATCTGCCTTAAAATCAATGGCATTTCTTTGAACTGGGCATAATTCCGGCTGAGGACTGATGAATGATCCTGATTCGGCTGATAGTTGCCTGTCTGTTTCGGATGCCAGGAAGAACAGTCCCAGCCGATTCCCTGAGCCGCTGCCAGAGCTGCACCAATTAAGGAGGTTTCCGAGAGGTCCTGAAGGACTCCAACCTCCCTCTGGGTGACATCGGCGAAGATCTGGCACCACAAAGGACTCTTCGAGCCGCCGCCACCGATCAGGAGCGATTTGATGGGGCCTCCGGTCGTTTCAAGGATTTCCAGCCCCTGCCGAAAACTCATCGAAACCCCTTCGAGGATGGCACGGGCAAAATGTCCCAGGGTGTGTGTGCGATGGATCCCCCAGAATGACCCTTGTGCGTCCGGATCGAGCAATGGGGTCCTCTCTCCAGCGATATGAGGCACAAAGCACAATCCCTCACTTCCTGGAGGAACCTTCCCCGCTGCATCGAGAAGGTATTCCATCTCCATGGGCCGGCCGGTGAAAGACTCGATTTCCTGCCTCCACCATTCCAGTGAAAGCCCAGCTGACAGGAAAGCCGCCATGGAAAACCATTTCCCCGGCTGCATCTGCGGCAGAAGATGAATTCCCTGATCCGGAGCGGGGTATGCCTGGTCTCTTGCGACGAGCAGCTGGCCCCCACTCGAAATCAATGCGGCCGCCTGGTTGGCTCCACGGTCACCCAGTGTAAAGGTGGCCCCCAGAACCGCATCCCCCCCGAATGCCAGAATCGGCAGGCCTTCAGGCAGGCCGAACCGTCTGGAACTCTCGTGAGCCATCTTCAGGTTCTGCGGTAGAAGGGATGGACGAAGGGAAGGGAACTGATCTCGCCTCATTCCAAGCAGGCCGATGAGTTCCTCGGACCAATGAGGAGAATGGCCTCCCGGCAGATTCAGATCGAGCAGGCCGGTTGAGACTGCATCGGTCGGTTCAGTTACATTATCTCCTGTGAGGCAATGAATCAGAAAGTCTTTCGGAAGAAAGACCTGCTCGGCTTTCTGGAGCAGCTCGGGATTTTGAGTCCTGATCCAGGCCAGTGTGGCAGCTTGAAAACCGGAAGCGAGCGGGTTGCCGGTGATCAGGTCATACCTTTCCGAACCGATTTCCTCACGAATCCATTGAACCGCTTCTCCTCCGCGCTGATCACACCAGATGATGGCCGGGCAGAGCGGAGCTCCACTCTGATCCACCAGGACTGTGCCATGCATCTGCCCGCTGAAAGCCATTCCCTCGATCTGAGAGACAGGGTGCCTCCCAAGAACATCCTGAACAGTCCTTCCCAGCCCTTCCAGCCACTTCTCCGGGTCCTGTTCGGCCGCTCCGGGAGCATTGCTTATGATTGGATACTCGAAGGCAGAGACAGCCAGGCATGTGCCGAACCGGTCGAACAGGCCAGCACGGAGCCGTGAGGTCCCCAGATCCACCGCAAGGATTGCCTTTGTCATCTTCAGGCCTCAGGGATAGAGTTGTGTCAGCTCGTCTTTCAGGTATTCAAAGGCTTCGCTGACAGTATCGATGACTTTGAACAGTTCCAGATCACTGGGGTTGATCATTCCCCAGCGTATCATGGCATCGAAATTCAGGACCTGCTGCCAGTATTCCGAACCAAACAGCACAATCGGAATCCTTTTCTTCAGCTTGTGGGTCTGTATCAGGGTCAGAACTTCGATTACCTCATCCAGAGTCCCGAATCCACCCGGCATGATGACCAAGGCCCTGGCCAGATACACAAACCAGAATTTCCTCATAAAAAAATAATGAAACTCGAAGGACAGGGAATCCGTGACATAGGGATTCGGCTGCTGTTCATAAGGGAGGCTGATGTTCAGTGCAACCGATACCCCGCCAGCCTCGAGCGCTCCACGGTTGGCGGCTTCCATCATCCCCGGGCCGCCCCCGGAACAGACCACAAATCGGCGTTTCTTTCCCGGCAGCCCCATCGACCATTCAGTCAGCTTGCGGGAAAGTTCGCGCGCATTCTCGTAATATCCCGCCATCCTCAAAGCCAGGAGGGCTTTCTCACGTTCTTTTCTTTCCGCGGGGCCAAAGGGGATATTCTTCTGGCGGTTTTCCAGGTCTTTCCAGTTCTGGTTGGCCTTATCCAAGGGCAGGCTGCGCGCACTCCCGAAAAAGACGATGGTGTCATGAATCTTGAAATCATGAAAACGGCTTTCGGGTTCCAGGTATTCCGCCATAATACGAATCAGGCGTGCATCCGGGCTGTTCAAAAACTTCTCATTCCGATAAGCCTTCAGCGGCTTTTTAACTCCCATTTTATGAACTCCTCCTGGCCGGACCTCTTCCGATCATCTTCAGCAAGGAATGTTTCCGCTTGAAGATTGGCACCGGAAAAGCCCTGGCTCCAAATGATTCTTTGAATCGTACCAGATCCTCCATCCCGAGACTCCCTCCCAGATTCGCATAAGGAATTGATTCGCGGCAGGCATCCTGGAGAACCCGGGTATACAGCAGATTCACAATGCCATGAGGGCATCCTTCGCTCTTGCGTGCCCCCTGCCAGAAAAAGACTTCCCTTGTATGAAAGAATGCCAGCACCGATGCCTTGACTTCACCCTCAAACATAGCCAGATACAGCCTTGCAGCTGCGAGTTTCAAAAGATCCTGGATGAACTCAAGGGTTGGTTTCGGATCGGGTTTCCATATTTCTTCACAGGATTGAATAATTTTCCAGTGTTCTTTGAGGCTGTCCGCCTGTTTGCTCTGAACAACCTCAACACCCAGGTTTTCCGCTTTTCGTGTGGAAGTCCGCCCCTTCTGGGTGTAATGCTTCCAGGCTGAATCCCATCCCTCCTGCAGGTCAATGACATGTGTGGCATGCAGCTCAATCGACCCCATGAGCGTTTCCGGGATTTCGGTTCCGAAAGGAAATACCACAGCCAGCGAGCCAATCTGGAGGTTATTGAGCGCCTCGAAACAGGCCTCCCAATCAGCCAGCGATGGCTCTGACCGGCAGAGAATTCCCCCAGGTGTCATAAAGGGCAAACCATACAGCGAATCCGAGAGCCATCCCCAGCGATGAAACCTCATGAGAGGAATCAGGCAGTTTCCGATGCGCAAAGGCGCAGGAGAATAACCGGGAAAATGCGCTGCGATTGTTTCAGCCCATTCGATGGCCTGAAAGAATGTTGCCGATCGATCTGTCCCCCAATCGCGCCAGCATTTCAGAGCCTCGATGTCCCGGTCATGCTCAGGCTGCATCTTCCGGATCCACAGGAGAATCAGGTTTTTTTAACAGGGGCGGGATAACCACACCCCCGCTGATGACCACCTTCATCCCTTCCTCGACTGTCATCTGGGTTGAAATGCATTCTTCCTGTGGGACCAGCAACAGGAAACCTGAGGTTGGGTTGGGAGTCGTGGGGATAAAGACAGCATTGACTTTGCCTCCATCAGCCTGGAGCGGATTGGGGATATCCCTTGCGGTAACAAATCCGATTCCGAACATGCCACGCCGTGGGTATTCCACAATGACAACCGATTCGAGCAGGTTTGATTTTCGATTAAAAAAAGGCCTGGCTCATCTGATCCGCTGCATTGTAAATCCAGCTCACTCCGGGAACCCTGCGAATCACTGCTTCAATAATTTTCAGAAACCAGTTGCCGATGAAGTTGCCGGTGATCATCCCGGCAAAGCAGATGCCGATAAACACGATCAGGATTCCGAAACCGAATGGGATCACCGAATAGTTGTGGCCAAAAAGCGTGAAGCTGTAGTCCAGGCCAAACTGTGACAGCACCCGTGTCAGAAAGTGGCGCGTTTTTCCATCGACCAGATTCACCAGCCATGACACCACCCACAGGGTCACTCCCAGCGGGGTTAAAACCAGCAGCCCAGCCAGGAAATGCCTCCGCAGCCTGGCCCAGAAACCTCTCTCCACATGGAGAGCCTCAATGATATTCTCTGCCAGCTGCTCAGGCAGATTGTGCTTTTCTTTCGGTTCCATTCGATGTAACAGCAACTCCTTCAGGCTTGTGCCGGGTCTTCATGGCGGGCTTCATACCAGCGGCGGCGGACCATGCGGCGAAAGGCTTCATTCCCTTCCAGCCGTGGATCCTTCACCAGCTTGTCAAATATCGCGACTGCATCCTCCTCCTTTCCAAGTCGGAAGGATAATTCACCCAGCAGGTAAAAGATCTCGATTTCAGTCGGACGAGCCTCTCTTAATTCTTCGAAATGGAATGCAGTCAGATAAAAATTCAGAGCCTCGGAAAGAAACCGGGCCTCCAGCTCTTTTTCATTTCCGATTCGATGCAGCCAGGCGATGCGATGGGCGATGCGCGCCCGCCGGAAGGGAGAGCCTCCTGCTGCATGGTAGGTTTCCCTGGCAAGCAGGTGCCGTGCAAGCGCCATTTCCCTTGTGATCCAGAGGGACGTCTGAAGGCCCAGGTTTCATAGGGAGGGGCAAACCGCTTTGCGAGTTCTTCCGGAACGACCGTTTGAGAAGGCCGGGTAAATGGCTTGCCGGATTCATGAGCCTGGTATTGCCAGCCGAAGGCGGGCGGGTCGAGTGTCTTGATCTGTGCCAGCTCGTTTTCCAGCACCGCCAGGCCGCAATCCGGGCAGGCCGCAATTCCATAAAACAGGGGATCCAGATCCTCATAAACAATGCGCAGATCACTTTCCCGTGAAATGGCTTTGATTTTTCTGGAAGCCATTTTTGGATAGGTGTAATGGTGGCCGCAGCCGGGGCATTGAACAGTCTTCAGATGAACTGGATCATCAGGGTCGACCACGAATGTTTCCCTGGGTGGGGGGCTATCGGCCAGCTGCCCCTCTGCTGCGGTGAAGAGTGTCAGTCGGTCACGTCCATCAACGGGAAAATTCGCTCCTCCAACCAGCAGAACCCATCTCTCGGTTCGTTGGAGCGGTGGCAGATCGTGCCTTTGCTGGAAAATTCCAAACAGTTTCCTGAGAATCGCCTGCAGAGCAGAACGGTCTGTGCCGGGGAATATGCCTGCGAATTCTCCTGTCCCAAATGGGACAAGCACATCATATTCACGGAGCACTCTCTGGCAGGCCTGAGTAAAAATTTCAACAGCCTGCCTTTCACTGCCTTTCTCATGTGGCAGCTGCGCCCACAGGTCATCGATCTGGTCCGCAGAGAATGAATCTTCAGCCTGCGGGCCGCGGCGGATCCCACCCAGGATAATGCAGAGAGGGTCGTCACAGCGCTCCGAACGCCGCAGCTCACGGATCAGGAAGTCCTGAAATCCCCACTTCAGGTCGATTGCCGCTGTCCGATTCAGCAGCCCCCCCGGATCGGAAAGCAGGCGGTCGATCCGCCGCATCACTTCCGCCAGATCCAGTGGTTTCACAAAGTAATCCGAAGCCCCGGAACGGATGCAATGAAGGACTGTTTCGCTGGTTCTTTCAGCTGTCAGCATTGCCACGGGAATAGAACGCAACCGGGGGGTCTCTTTGATCAACTGCAGGGTTTCGATTCCGCTCAACCCTGGCAGCTTGATATCCAGCAGGATCAAATCGGCGGTGCCGATTGGCGGGGCAGCTCCCTGCTGCCGGGAACTGTTCCAGCCAAATGCCTCTTCGGCGGACATGAATTCTCGTACCTGGTAACCCCGCAGTTCGAGGGCATGGCGGATCAGAACCCGCTGGTCATCATCATCCTCGATGATGGCAATGGTCATCCGAACCGGTTTTTGGGACTGCGGAAGAGTCAAGGTGTTTCCGCCAGGAGCTTGGAGGCGCGTGTGGCTGCATCCGTCTTGGGATAGTTATCCACCACATTTTTCCAGTGCTGGCGCGCGCCATCCTTATCACCACGGATCTGGTCGATCAATCCCAATTTCAAGATGGCATCGGCTCGAAATTCCGGCCGCGGTGAACCCCGCAGCTTGTCGAACTCGGTCTCCGCATCACCCCAACGGTTGCTCTGAAACAGCGCCTGAGCCATGCGCCACTGAATTTCCTGATTCTCATCCGGGTAGGCCCCCAGATACTTCCGGAAGGTCTGGATCGCCTCATCGAAGCGGCTGGCCTTGTATTGTTTTATTCCCAATTCTTTCAAAGTCTCGGCATCCGGCAGAACCTCGTTCGGGGCATTCCCTGCAGGTTTGTCGGCTTCACTTCGGGCAAGGGTCAAGTCATTCTTTCCAGCGGTCTGTGAGAGGAGGATCTTCTCTTCCTGGCGATCAGCAGCGGGCTTCCTGGGAGGTGGTATTTCAGTGGCTGATGGCCCGAAATCATGTCGGGCATTCCGGTTGGTGGCTTCTGGGGGCTTTGTCTGTGCCGGAGCTGCATTGCCTGTCTCGGGTCCTGTTTGGGATGGAGATTCCGGTGGCAGGGGTTGGAAGCCTCTCTGAGGTTGCTCGGCTGATCCCTTCAATGAAGCCCCCATTTGATCGATTGTCTGTTGGTTTCCGAGCAAGGAGGTTTCTGCAAGTGTTTCTGGTGCCAGCGGCTGAAATCCAGGCTGTGGGGGCTGGGCTTGAGCCTCCGGTCCTGCAAGGCCGGAAGGGTGGATCGCTCCTGCGAGATCAAGCCCATCCTTCGTTGCAGCCGCCTCCCGCTCTGTCAATGCCCTGGCCGCATTATCGAGAGGGTTCCCCTGAATGCCAGGAGGCGGCGAGTTCAGCTCGAGTGACTGAAAGCCCGGTGAGCTGAAGGACTGGTTCATTTCACTCCGCAAACTGTTTTCGAATGATTTTCCCGTATCGGCCAGCAGCGGATTCCCATCTATCGATGAACCCAGGATCGGCTCATCTCCAAAGGGGTTGGTTTGTGTAATCGGCTGAGTGGCTGTTTTCGGTTGGAAATCCGGGATGTCCTTGAAGGATGTCCGGGAGGATGCAACTGGTTTTCCTTCAGGTTGAGGTGGAATCGATGGCCCCTCGATGGGGGGAGTTCCAGCCACCTGGTTTGAAGCGGGTTCCGGCGATGCGTACCCGCTCTGGCTCGGCTCGGGACCTGCCCAGGGATCTGCATGAGGTTCCTTGCGGGTTGGCGCAGCCTGTGCAATCGAGTCAGGTTCTCTTGGGGGAAGTGGAGCATTGCTTGCTCTCAGCCCCAGATCCTGGCCGGAAGAGGGTGCCCCCCCCTCAGTGGCCTGCTCCAGGGCAACCATTCCTTCAGATGGGCCGGCATTCGGCACCGATTGCTGCTGGTCGAAGGCGACTCCACCATCCTCCAGCGCTTCAGAGGTTGTTTTGATATCTCTTTTGAAGAATCCACAGCCTGAACTGATCAACACGACAACGAGTATCGCCCAGAAGGGCGAGTGACGGTTCATCGAACGGCAACCTCTTTCTCGGGAAGCAGCTGAACAGTCTTCATCTCCCGCCGCAGTCTTTCCAGAGTTCCCGGGCGCATTTCACACAGCGGCATCCGGAATTCTCCGGCATCAGGCCAGACCTGGCTCCCTGGTGCAGGGGAACCTGCCATCAGGTTCATCGCAGTTTTTACTGGAATCGGGTTGGTTTCGCAGAATAAAGCTTCAGTCAGCTGGAAATAACGATGGTGGATCTTCTGCGCTTCGGCCAGTGAGTCCGCCAGGCAGAGGTCAATCATCTGCTTGATCTCGACCGGGACAATGTTGGCGCTCACCGAAATGACACCTTTCGCACCCAGTGCCATCATTGGCAGTGTCAGGTTGTCTTCGCCACTCAGAACCACAAAGTCGCGGGGGGCACGGCGAATGATTTCGCTGATCAATCCCATATCCCCGCTGGCTTCTTTGATCCCGATAATATTATCAACCTCAGCCAGCTCAAGGACTGTTTCGAGGGTCATTTTCAGACCGGTACGGCCAGGAACATTGTATGGGATCACAGGGACGCCTGCAGCAGCGCGCGCGACTTCACCATAGTGCAGGATCTGGCCATGGGGTGTTGGTTTATTGTAGTAGGGAGTGATCACCAGAACAGCGGCGACTCCCTGTTCCACTGCAAATTCAGTGAGTGACACTGCCTCATGGGTCGAGTTGCTTCCGGTCCCGGCGATCAGCAGGGGCTTGTTCCCTTGAAATTCACTCCTAAAGAAGGTGGCGGCATGGGCGATAATTTCACGATGCTCATCATGGGTCATGGTGGCCGATTCGCCGGTGGTTCCGCAGATGACAACAGCATCGGTTCCTGCAGCGGCGTGTATTCTATAAAGCTTTTCAAGGGTCGGATAATCTATGGCCCCTTCACGCATTGGTGTGACCAATGCCACCATTGACCCCGTTATCGAATGTTTCACTTTCTTCCTCCACTCTTCTCAGGACAGATGAGTTGAACCCTATAGACTATGATCTTTTCACCGTTAAACAAGAGGGGAATCCCTTACTGGTATTGCATTGTGACATTTCCACCCGTACGCCAGGAAGATTCTCGAATCTCTCTCTGGTTCATATTATCCTGTGGCCGGAAAAAGTGGAACCATCCCGGAGATTCTATTATTAATTGGTCTGGATTTTTACCCAACCTGTGTATTACCACCGCGCTAATCAATCTCCAGAAAGGAGGTCAAAGTTGAATGAATTCAACCGACAACCGTCAATCAACCGTCATTCCCGCGCAAGCGGGAATCGATGTTAGCGAGAGCCGCTTCACCTCTCACGGAAGGACCATCTCGAAATTCTGAGGACTTACCGCCCCTCCTGTGGATCCCCGCTTTCGCGAGAATGACCCGGACTTGGAAAGCATTATCACTGTAGTACCATGAAAAGGAATCTATGTTGATTATGAATCACATCTGGCTTTATATCCGTCAGGAAGACCTTGCGGTAGAGTGGGAGCAACTCTCCGATGAGGGGCGTGATGTGTCTTCTCTCCAGAAGGAATATGACCTGCTCCGGAGCAGTGATCTCGAAAATTCCCCGGAGATGCAGGCCCGTGCCCGGCAGCTTCTGGATCAGGCTCAATCTCTGCCGCTTCGGGAGGATTACCCGTTTGCAGAGCCATCCGGCCTGGAGGAGATCCGTGCTCTCCGTCCCTCCGGCCCGAGACGGATGACTTCGTATCTTCCCAATGAGGAACTTTTGGATCGTGTTCATGCAGCCTGGCTGGGGCGTTGCTCCGGAAATCTTTTAGGGAAGCCGGTCGAGGGGTGGCTGGCCGGACGAATCCAGGGACTTCTCCAGGACAGCCAGGCTTATCCCCTGTCCGGGTATTTCCGTTCGGATATTTCCGGGGACCTGCTTCAAAAGTATTCGATCGGACAAGCCGACACATTTATCAACAATGTTTCTCATGCAGTCGAGGATGATGATCTCAACTATACAGTCACCGGTCTGGCCATCCTGGATCAGCATGGCCCTGATTTCACCCCTGAGGATGTGGCGAATTTCTGGCTGTGGAACATACCGGTTCTGCGAACCTGCACAGCCGAACGTGTTGCTTATCGGAACTTTTCGCTGCTGATCCCCCCGCCGCAATCCGCTGTGTATCGCAACCCTTACCGCGAGTGGATCGGCGCCCAGATACGTGCTGATTTCTGGGGATACGCCGCCCTGGGCGATCCTGAAAGAGCCGCGGAATATGCCTGGCGGGATGCCTCCATCAGCCACATCAAGAATGGCATTTATGGAGCCATGTGGGTGGCCGCAATGCTCGCAGCCGCTCCCTTCGTGGATGGGGAGAGGGAGGTGATCCGGGTGGGGCTTTCTGAAATTCCGGCTGACTGCCGTTTGGCTGCCGATGTCCTGGAGGTTATTTCCTGGAAAGATGCGGGTTGCTCTTTCGATGAGGCGGTTTCACTTGTACACAAGCGTTGGAATGAGCGGAACAGCCATCACTGGTGCCATACCCTGAGCAATGCCCAGTTAGTCGCTGTGGGGCTTTTGTGGGGCGAAACAGATTTTGGACGATCCATTTGCCGTGCGGTTCAGCCTGGATTCGATACCGACTGCAATGGCGCGACTGTCGGTTCCATTTTCGGCATGATGCACGGAACCAAAGCCATCCCGGAAGAATGGACTTCGCCCTTGAATGATACTCTGGAAACCGGGATTACCGGCTATCGGATGGTTAGAATTTCGGAACTGGCCCGCAAGGGTTTTGATCTTTTCCTTAAACACAGAACCTCCTGAAGATGGATGGCGGGCCTGCCGGATCGATCAGGTCACCCCTTCTCAGTGCGGAAACCATTTGCAGCCAGCTGGCATAGTTCAATCTATCCCTTTTGCAATCTTTTCCCGCAGCACCAGGGTCAGGCGCGCTGCTTCCTTGCGGATCGACTGCAATTCCTGAAGGTCGATTTCATAATCCACAATGTTCCGTGCAATATCATCCTGCCGCCACTGCATCCAGATCAATTTTTTCAGCCTGGGCCCCAGAAGGTTTTCGACTTCGGTGAGCTCCGGCAGATCGAGATTCCGGCGCCGGGCCTCTTCAGCAGTGGCACGCAGCAGGAGGAAGAATCGGGCATCTTCTGCGCCATCCAGGAAGGCAAACCAACGGCGGCTTGGAACCAGCGCTGAACCATCATGGTACATATCCCCATAACCCGCATTCTGGAAAGCGGTCCAAAGGTCATTGTTGCTGGAGTAGGCAAACACCCAGTGCCCGGTCCCGGCCAGCCCCATCGAAAAGGCCGTCAGGCTCTGTGCCCGGTAATATCCAAGGGGGAGCAGGGTCTTTACATCACCCGGGGCTTCATAGGACCACACCCAGTCTTTTGTTTCCAGAAAAAAATCAACCAGTTCAGGCTGGCGGCGCAGCAGCGCCAGCTCGGGGGCCCAGATATCCACCTCATCAACCAGGTCTCCGAAATTATCACGGCTCACCCCGCCGGCCGGGTTGGCGTATATCTGGATTTCCGGACAGACTTCCTTTGCGATTCTGGCAATCCGTGCGAATTCCTCCACCCCCGCGAATAATCCCGGCTCATCATAGGGATAATACGCCCATCGCGATAATGGCCAGCCTTTGCTGGCGAGAAAAGCTGCCAGCTCCCGCATGGCGTTCTGCAGTCCTTTTCTCCAGGCTGCTCCATGAACCTCCACCTCAGGGGGAGCCGAAATCCCCGGGCCGCTCATCAGCAGGATCGCCTTTTGTGGATCCAGAAGTGTCAGCTGGGCTTCCAGGCTGCTCCAGTCCGCCTCTCCAACCAGGTTTCCCTCGCTGTCGCAACTACGCCCCGGGCCATTGCAGGTCCAGACAGTCATTCCCTGGTCCAGTGCACGTTGTACAGCATTCGGATCATCAGTCATGGATTGAATCGTTTTGGGATTGGCCCAGTTGCAGAGAGGAAACTCAGGTGTATCCGCAAGGTTAACCGGAACTGTTTCGATATGGACTGGAACCTTCACTCGATCCCCATCCGCACCGATCGGAATCAGCTCCAGAGTAACTGTCTGGTTTCCAGGTGCCAGGCTCCTTGCCGAGATTTCAATCCAGATCTGGCGGGTTTCCCCAGGGGCACAATGAAGCGTGTGGGACTGGCTCAAAAAGGGAAGGGCATCGGGAACCGGCTCGCCGACTTTCTGCGGAACAAACACCACCTCATGCAATGCCAGCGGGCCGCCGAGTGGGGCACGGAACTGGATATCAGCCGGTATCGGGCGCAGGTTGGTGACATACAGAGCGGCATGTTCGGTTTCGCCCTGGCAGGTCCAGATGAAAACTTCGGGTCTGGAATCACCCGCTTCTCCCTCGCCTGCCTCAGGTTTATTCCAGGGATTCGGATCCACCCGGACTGCCAGGCTCTTCGAAATCGACTTCACAGCATGGCCTTTCAATACGGCCAGATCTCTGACCTTCCTGCGGAACTGGTTCACCTGATTCAGCAGATTCTCTCTTTGAGGATAATTCGTGAATGCGATCCTGCCGGCCAGGTTGGAAATCTGCCTGAAATCTCCTTCTGCAACAGACACCTGCTGATGCAGCATGAGCGCGATCTCATTCTTTTCGAATGGAAGACGTTCTGCCTCATTCAGCACCTCTTCCAAATGTTTGTCTTTCCAGCCGGCCAGGGAATTGATTCCTTCGAGGTGGATCTTCAGACTTCCTGTTTTTATGGCTTGCGCCGGTTGAACCGATTCATCCCAGAGAACAACTCGAACCTGGTGTTCTCCCGGCATGCTCAGGTTGACTGTAAACTCATTCGGGAAAAGGTTCGGCGACCGGCTGATGAGCTGGTGCACACTCATTCCCAGCGGATCACTGAGAATGACTTCCAGCAAGCCTTTCTCCGGAATGTCTTCAGAAAGAGCCAGCCGGTTTTCACCCCAGAGGATTTCACCACCCGGTACAGTCACGCTCAGGTTCCCGGCCTCAGCGGATCCGGGCGGTGCAGGGATGGATTGTGGCTTCCGGGCAGGTGGAACCGAACCACATCGTGCAGAATCGAAACGCTTGGTCCTCCAGGGAGTGCTTGAGCTGGAACTCCCTCCCAGCTGGTACAAATCGATCGATCGGTTTCCCGGCACTCCGGCAATCAGCTCCAGCCTGCCATCCTGATCGATATCACAGACAACAGGCGATAAGCCAACACTCCCCGGGAGGGGGTATTCTCCAAGGACCTTCCCCTCAGGGCCTGACAGAATGAAAAAGGACTTCCCCTGTGGATCGCTCCCACGGCACACCGCCAGCACCTCCACTGTGCCATCTCCATCCACATCCGCAAGGTTCTGAGGGAACATGTATCCGCGTCCGCCTGTTGTCGTCCGCCATATCTCCCGCCCATCACCGTGGATGGCGTACAGGGTGTTGGCACGGTCCCCGAAAAGGACATCCAGCCTGCCATCCCCATTCAGGTCACCGATCGAACAGGATCCATATCCATGCAGGATGGTTCTCACATCCCAAAAGGGTTTCCCATCGCTTGCATGAATGGCATAAACCCGTGAATCCGCCGCATTGAAGCTGCTCGAAAAGAGGGCTTCAGGAAGCCCATCTCCATCGAGATCTGCAAGAGCTGTATAGCTCCTTCCAAATTTATCGGTTTCTTTTCCTTTGTGGATCCAGCGAATCCTGCCATCGCCTGCAAGGCAGAGGACTCTTCCCGATTCGGTTCCATACACGATCTCCGGTGTGCCATCTCCATCCACATCGCCGATTGAACACTGGCCGCCGCGATAAGGGTCGGAATGGATCCTCCAGAGCAGTTCTCCATTTCCTTTCAGGCAGGTCATCCATCCGGCATCATCGCTGACCAGCACTTCACAGGTTTTGTCTCCATCGAGATCGGCACAGGCAGGCCCTTTCCAGGCTCCGACTTCGCCTGTCAAGGCATGCCTCCATAAAATCTCCCCGCTGAATTTGAGTGCGCAGATCTCGGTTGCACCCGCGACCGCAAGGATCTCTGATTTCCCATCCCCATCGATGTCACCAGCAGCGAGCGGGCAGCTGACCCTGGGGCCGATCTTTGTTGTCCAGGCGATTTCTCCTGCGGGAGCGGCCAGAACCACCTCTCCATTTTCGAGGCCAATCGCCAGACCCTCAGGCGCATCCAGGTTTGGGAATACCACCAGCGGCCCGCCAATGGGTGCAGGCAGCTGAATACTCATGATTGGTTTTATCTCGGAAGGAAATTCGCCTCGGACAGCGGGAATCGGGATCATCCACAAAAACAGGATTACGGAGAGAAGAGATCTCATGGCTGTTTTCCTCCAGGTTACGTTCTCCAGGATATTTTGTGGGATATCACCAGGCGCAAGGCGGCGTTATCTGGCCAAGTTTGTCCAATCCTCCCGGGGTTGTGAAGCCGCACAATGGGTAAAACACGCCTCCGCCTCCCACCAGAAAAACAGAGGATATCCGGTCAGATTTTACATCTTGACATTCTTTAAGAGGCTTCATACTATAAACACTGGGGAAACAAATAGTTCCGAGCTTCTATTTGGGGGGAGAAAACGGATGAACCAACCACGCATTGGTGCGGCCGCGCCAACAGCAGCCAGCACCGCTCCATCGAACACACCAGATCTTGAAATCGAGGATCTCACTCGCGATCAAAGGACAGTGCTTGGGAAAATCACCTCCTGCTTCCGTGAAGCGGGGGTGGTCCAGGTGCTCACCGGGCCGCGTGAATCCGGAAAAACCACAGTTGCGGAAATGGTGGCACGCTGCCTTGATAACGAGACAGTCGCTGTCGTTATCAACAAAAGCCTTGACCAGCCACCCGCCCAGAAACGGTTGATGCAGGAGGCCTATGGCTCTTACACCCAGATGCTGGGCGCCATTCTGCGCCAGACTGGTTTCTATGCACGCGGAGAAGAGGCCGACCTTGTTGAACAGATGGTCGAAAGGCTTCGCATGCTCCGGCAGGAAAACAAAAGGCTGCTTCTGATCCTGGATGATGCCCATGACATCACCCCGGGAGTCTGGAAGCGGATGCAATCCTGGCTGGATTACCAGGATCGCGGGCTTCGCATGTTCCAGGTCCTGCTGGTCGGGTCACCCATGCTTCGCAAGATGATGGGAGAGCCGATCCTGCGTGGCTGGAGGCGCTGGACCCATGGGGCGCATGACCTGAAGCTTCTGCGTTGGGGGCATGCCGCCGAAGAAACACGCCGTGTATTAAAAAGGTCCTGTGACCTTCTCAATGCACGCTCCGGGACAGAATCTCCTTTGACACCTCCGAGGATCAGCTGGTTTGCCATCCGCAAGGTTGTGAAAGAAGCCAGCGGACGGCCCGGCCGCCTGCAGGAGCTGGTCCGCCGGGCGCTTTCCGCCTCGATCCGCCAGGGCGGAGTCAGCATCACACGCAAATTTCTGCATCAGGCCGATGCGCTGCGCTCACCCGCCATGCAAGCCAGCCAGGTTAAAAAAGTCCTCAAATCCAGGGATGCTGAAAAAGCCAGCGAACCTGCACCAAAAGAACGCTCCAGGCCTTCTGTTTCACCCGCCACTCAATCACTCAACTGGATGAAATATTCACTTGGAGTGCTGCTTGTCCTGTTTATTATCGGAGCGGGATGGGGTGTTCATGCCTGGCTGAAAACACCCTCTTCTGATTCCACCGCAGTCGTGTCTGTGGAATCTCCGGGAACCGATGCAGCCATCGATGAAGTTCCCATTTCAGAGGAACCTGCTGCACCTTCCGAAACTGTTCAGCAGGTGGCCAGTGTGCAGCCGGCTGTTTCGGTGCCTGACCAGGTGGATTCATTCCTGTCTTCAGACCTGATCCCGGCCTCCACCGCTTCGGAAGCAGGGGATATCTGGAACCCCATAGATGAAGTCGCTCACACACGAACAGACTCTGCCTCGATGGAGAACAGCCTGAATCAGCTTCAATCGAGCCTTCCTCAGACCCAGCAGGCCTCCACAACAATTCCATCTTCCGCCGGCCAAACAGCACCACCCACTGGTTCCACATTGCCTGCACCGGCATTGCAGATGGAACCTGAAATCCCAGTTCCGCCGGTGGCTTCGGCGCCTCCTGCGGCTCCATCGGGTGATTCCCTGGTGCCGGTAATGCCAGCAGCGCCACAACAACAGTCCGTTCCACAGGGCGGCAGCCTCCAGGAAAGCCTTCCGGATTCCAGCACAATTGCCCTTGGAGGCAAACC
>LMZT01000101.1 GCA_001567115.1 Candidatus Hinthialibacteria bacterium OLB16
TTTCTTTAATCCCACCTACAGGAAGTACCTTTCCGCGCAATGTAATTTCGCCGGTCATGGCAATATCCGAGTGGACAGGGATGCCTGCCAATGCGCTGATCAGGGCGGTGGCCAAGGTCACGCCGGCTGAGGGGCCATCTTTGGGTATGGCACCTTCAGGCAGGTGGATATGAATGTCGTACAACCGGTGAAAATCTTTTGGGAGGCCATACTGCCCGGAGCGTGAGCGTGCAAAGGTCAAAGCAGCTCGCGCAGATTCCTGCATGACCTGGCCAAGCTGGCCGGTCAGAACGAGCTCACCTTTCCCCTGCAGGATGGCTACCTCGATGTTGAGCAGTTCGCCACCCACTTCAGTCCATGCAAGGCCGGTGGCGATGCCAATATCTGGCTGGCGTTGACGTTTTGCAGTGTCGGAAAATTTTGGGATGCCGAGGTATCGGTGGACCGCATCCGGGTTTACCTGGACCTTCTTGAATTTCACCTGTTCTTTGCCGGCAACCTGCCGAGCAATTTTTCGGCAAACCGAGTGGATTTCTCTTTCGAGGTTACGGACACCGGCCTCGCGTGTATAAGACCGAATAATTTCTTTTATGCCATCGATAACAAAAGATAAATGGCGTGGTTTCAGGCCATTTTCGGAAATTGCCCGCGGGATCAGATACTGAACCGCAATCTGGACCTTCTCCTCTTCGGTATAAGATGGAATTTCGATGATTTCCATCCTGTCCTTAAGTGCTGGAGGAATGGGGTACAGAACATTGGCAGTAGTGATAAAAAAGACCTGCGACAGATCAAACTCAACCTCAAGGTAATTGTCGCTGAAGTGCTGATTCTGTTCAGGGTCAAGGACCTCAAGCAGAGCGGCGCTTGGATCGCCCCTGAAGTCAGCGCTCATCTTGTCAACTTCATCGAGCAGAACAACAGGATTTTTCACTCCGACTTTCCGCATGGTCTGAATAACACGGCCGGGGAGTGATCCAATGTAGGTCCGTCGATGGCCGCGTATTTCAGCCTCATCACGCATTCCGCCGAGCGAGATGCGCGCAAATTGGCGGTTGGTGGCATGGGCAATGGATTTCCCGAGTGAAGTTTTGCCGACCCCAGGAGGTCCGACAAAGCACAGGATGGGGCCGCGAGTTTTCGGATTGAGGCTGCGGACAGCAAGGAATTCCAGGATGCGTTCCTTCGGTTTTTTGAGGCCATAGTGGTCTTTTTCGAGGATTTTTTCGGCATCAGCCAGTGAGTAGTTTTCCTGGGAGGCTTTGTTCCAGGGGAGATCGAGGATCCAGTCGACATAAGTTCGGACCACAGTGGCTTCGGGAGAAAGTGGTGCCATGGTGGAGAGGCGCTGGATCTCTTTCTCGACCTTTTGCCGGACATCTTCCGGGAGGTCGAGGGCTGAGAGCTTGCCAAAGTATTCCAGATGCTCTTCAGTGGCATCGCCATCCCGCCCTAACTCACGCTGGATCACCTTGATCTGCTCTGAGAGGTAATACTCACGCTGGGATTTCTCCATCTGCCCGCGGACTTCCTCTCGGATCTCCTTTTCGATTTCGAGGATGTCGTTTTCCTGCTCGAGGCAGCCTGCAATCATGTTGAGCCGTTGAAGAACATTGGGCTGCTCGAGCATTTCCTGCCGGATCTCGACTTTGACATGCAGGTGTGCGGCAATCTGGTCGGCCAGAAGAGATGGACTTTCCAGGCTGATGATGGTCAGGAAATTTTCCTTAGGGATTTTTTTGTTCAGACGGGCGTAGTTTTCAAAAAGTTCGATGACATAGTTGATGGCTGCTTTGAGGCGCGGGGACTCTTTGACCACATCGGAAATGGGTGTGCTGCGTGCGGCAAGAGGTATTTCAGGGTTGCCGCCATCGCTGATCCTGTGGATCAAACGCCTTGAATTGCCTTCCAGCAGGGCTTTGATAGAACCATCCGGCAGCCGAACCATTTGTAGGATGGTGCAGAGTGTTCCAACATTGTAGAGATCATCCGGTATGGGTTCATCGATAGAGGCATCGCGCTGGGCCACGGCAAGAACCGGCAGTTCCTGCTCGGTGGCCATTTCGATGGCGATGCTGGATTTCTGCCTGCCGATGAAAAGCGGGACCACCATGCCCGGAAAAAGCACGACATCCCTCAAGGGAAGAACAAAATGAGCTCCTTCCTCATCACTGATGGAATCGTTCGGGAGCATCGATTCCGGCATCGATGCGAAGGGTTTCAGCCTTTTTCTGAGGGAGGGCTTTCTTCGAGCAGCCACGTGTCATTCCTTTAAAATAAATCGATCATCCTGTGGGGTTCAGCCACATGGAGGCATTTCTTGAATCATCAACAACTCCAGCCCTATTGTCCATGCAGTCAGCCCCTTTTGAAAGATGCCAGCCGGTTCAGTACTTTACTTCGAGTGTCAACGCAACCAGGTGGCACAGCCGGCCTTCATAAAAAACTGCAGAACCGAAGAGGTCGTTCTTCAGAATCTTCAATTCGAACCCATCTCCGGCTGGAAAGGCCTTCCGGCCGGTTTTCGAGCCCAAACCCTTGAGGAAATCTTTGACTACCTGAGAGGAAGCCTGTGGCAACTTTGGCTGGAAACGCTCGGTCAGGGCTTCCAGGATATAGGCTTGGGAAAGGCGCCCCCATACCCGTTGCAACTTCGCAGGAGAGTTAAACATTTCCACCCCGAGAAGAGTTCCGCCACAGACAGCTGCAACACCATTTGCCCGCGGTTCCAGTGTGAGGTTTTTTCGGTATTCGTCGATTTCGGTTTGGTGTGAACGGAAAGTCTCCGGCATGGAACGGGTCGGTGCTGAGGCAGAGGCTTCATCCAGGTAACGATCGACTTCATCCCAGACACTGGATTGGACATGCTCCTCAACCGGTGCGTGCGTATCCATTTGATGGATATTGCGCATCTTACGAGCACGCAGGGTCGGGGGGGCATGAAACTCTGGGGAAAATGAGGCTGAAGCATTCCGCCATCGACCCTGCTCGACACAGCTGACAGGAAGCACAAAATAGGAATATGGCTTGATAATCACAGTCAGATTCACGACCCGATTCTGCTTGCCTCCGATCAGAATTTCGCCCTCAGGAACCAGAATCGGGAGAGTGCTATTATTGCAGACCATAAGATTTGGAACAGAACCAGACTCGGACACCTCTGTGACAGAGGCGGTCTTCATCGCAATGGCTTCTTCCAGGAGAAGGCATTCGAGGGGGTCAATCTTCCCGTTGATGAGAGGGAAGAAAGTCAAGTTCTTGAAATAGATTCCCTCTCCAATAGTTGTTTCTTGCAAAACTTTCTTGATATAGGCACGGCAGGTTTTTACTTCTTCAAGGGTCGGCATAACCATATCCTCCTTCAGAATTTTTCGAGCGGGCTGGATTTTTATTTCAAGTTGCCCTCGATTTGTTAAAATACATGGTAAACTGAGTGTGAGACAAAAATTGAAACCGAACTCTCCTGATGACCGGAAAGGGTCATAGGCAGACCTGTGGTGTAACAGAGTGTGGAGGCGGACCCAGCGTTCAAGACACCGATGCAACTCCATGGCAGATCCGAAGTGTGATAAATCCACAAAAGAAGGAAAGTCTCTCAAACCCAGTGTGGGAAGTTTGTAGTTAATCGTGCAGAACAGAAATATTGGTTGTCAGATTTGAGTTATTGTTTGTCATGTTGTGTAAGGAGGTGGGTGGTTTTTAAAGAAAAGGGCTGAAAACTCGAAGAGAAAGCCCTTTTTAGTGCTTGGCATATATTCTGCTTATATTTCAGGCAGGTGGTCAGGAGGCTCAGCGGAGAGAACAGGCCAACAACCCAACGTCGACTCGACCGGCGTAAACAAGAAAGGATAGAATTATGAGGACCATTGTAACGTTATTATTGAGCTGTGCAGTATTGATGCTGACTTCTGGGGCCTTTGCCCTTTCGATCACCGATTCGGAGCTTTCGGCCCTGAATTTCACAGTTAACCCCGATTCCACCACCGATACATCAGGCCCCAATGCCTTTAAGACCTTCGGAATGGGTCACGCGATCGCGAATGGTTTTCTGTATGTGGTGGTTCAGACAAACTTTCCTGAGGCAGGCTCCACAGGGAGTGATTCCTACACCAGCATGACACACTTTTCACCTGGCGACCTGTATCTGAATGTCGGCGGCACCTTCCAGGGTGGCGGCGGGTCGGTCTATGGTGTGGCCACAACATCACATGGCAATGTGGTTCAGCAGGCTTATTCAGGAGTCTGGACCAATGTGTCGGCAGGCCGCCTCTACAGCAGTGCGACTTTCGCCGATGGAACCTTCGAACAATACCAGCACAACTTCCCGTCAGCCACCCCGGATGATGGTGATGGAAATAACAAGAAAAATTCCTACCCGACCCTGATCCGTTCAGGCAGCCTGGTTGGTGGTGATGTCTCCGGTGTCCGTTATCGCGCCAATGGCGTCAGTGATCCCTGGGATTGGGATATCTTCTACAAGATTTCGCTGAGCGCGCTGGGATTGGTCGGTGGGGAAAGCCTTCAGGCCTTCTGGGTGATGGAATGCGGGAATGATGGCGTCCAGGATGTGTTCAGAAACCCGGCAGTCCCCGAGCCGACTACAGTTGCCCTGATGGGCGCCGGGATAGCCGCTCTGGCCACCCGCCGCCGTCGTCTGGCCTGAAAAAACTCAAGTCTTAACGACTCTTGCCGATGGCATGAGTAGCCTCCCACGGGGCTGGGTCTCACCCAGCCCCGTTTTTTCGCCTGTATGCTTTTTCAATCCATAGAGAAGGGTCTGTGTGGTGGTCTGGATGGAAAAAGTGCTTTAATCTTTACTTGTGGCTATGTCCCCCCGCAAACAGAAACCCGCTCCTGCACCGATCGAATCGATCCTCCCTCCGGAAAACAGGGATCCCCTGCAGGGGGTTCCTGTTATCCCGATCTGCCTGGTGGTGCTGGTCCTTGGCCTGTTCCTCTCAAGGTTCGTCCTTTTGGGAGAGCGTGCCTTTCATCATGATGAGTCGATCCATTCCTACAATTCATGGGGGATCGTCCACAAAGGGCCTCAGTCCTACCGGTATGATCCTGTTTATCATGGTCCGTTTCTGTATCACTTTGGGGCGGCATGGATGCGCTTTCTGCCGGATATTGATTTCACCGCAAGGGCTCCCTTCGCATTCATGGGAGTGTTGTTTCCGCTGCTGTTTCTGTGTCTGAGAAAGGTGATGGGGTGGGGAAACTGCCTGTTGGTGGCGGGTTTTCTGTGCCTGTCGGGTTATCAGTGCTACTTCGCACGATTCGCACGTGAAGATGTGTACATGCTGGCCTGGCTGACCTTTATTCAGATTGGCGGGGCCCTTTACTTCAAAACTCGAAAACTCCTCTGGCTGGATCTCGCTGCCCTGGGACTGGTTCTTTCGTATTGCACCAAGGAAAGCTCCTATGTGAACAGTTTTCTTCCCTGCTCGTTTGTGGTTGGCTGGGGGCTGTGCCGTTGGGTGCGTTTCGGGAAAGAAGAGCTGAAAAATCTGTTCACTGATTTTTCCCCCTGATCCGGATTCTGGTCCTGTTTGGAGGTTTCTCCTTTTTTGTTTTTTCTTATGTGGCTCTGGATGTGCGTGTCAGCCCTGAGACCGGTCTGGTCAAAGGCCTCTGGAACATTCTGACCCACAGCACCGCAATCTCGGAGAAAACCAGCGCTGCGGTCTTCGCCCGTGAATCCGGTTTTTTCAATGGGGCCGGGCGGGATGCGGTGCGGCATTTTTATTTCCAGCTGGGATTTGGTTCTACCCTCATAGTCCTCCTGGTTCTGGAAGGGATCGGGATCTGGCTCAGAAGCTCCAGGCAGATTGCAGCCGGATTGGCTGCCTTTTCTATGACCGTGGTTTTCTATCTTTATGCGGTAAACCGAATCCTCAAGCTGGTTGAATGGAGCCAGGCCTCGACCTCGGAAGCCTACATGAAGGGACTCCTGTGGCAGCTTCTGGTGCTGCTGGTTCCTCTGGTGATTCTGGCGCTGTTGGTCCTGGCGCCAGGTTGGCTCAGGCGGAGTGAAAAGGAGAACACCTGGAGAGATTTTTCTGCCGGATTCCTGCACCTCGCTTTCCTCCTGGTTGTGGCCCTGGGGCTGTATTTCCTGCTGTTTTCATCGCTGGGAATGAATGGCCGTACAGGACCGCGGGATGGATTGTATGCCTATCTGTCCTACTGGTTCAAACATCAGACAGGGGATTTCAGAATCTGGGGAACCTGGTGGTATTACATTCCGCGCCTGCTGGTGTTCGACCTGCTTCCGATCGCTCTGATTGGAATGATCGCGGGAAGAGGAGTGGTTCGATATTCCAGCCAAGCGATCGACTGGCTGGCAGGCTCGAACAGGGAGGGGAGCCAGACCCACGAACCGGATCGGAGAAAGAGACCTGTGGTATCTCAGGATGTGGGGAGCCTGCCACCGCCGCAAGGTGGATTCTGGACCACAGTTCCGGGGCCATTGCTGGGGTATGGAATCTATCAGGGGATTTTCCTGTTCGGAATTTATTCAATCCTGAACGAAAAGGTTCCCTGGCTGGGTTCCTACCCTTCTTATGGAATCAATGTCCTGGGGGCGCTATTGGCGGGCCATTGGCTGGGTTCCCGGCCGTTCGGCAGCTCGCCGGTCTTCTCGCGCCTGATGACTTTGAACAGTGCAGGTTTAGTGTCCGCTGCGAGCCAGGGGCTTCGAGGAGCCAGGGGCTGGTTCGGGAGGCTGGCGGTGACCGGCCTGCTGGTTTTTCTGGTGCTGTTCGAGGCCGGGCAGCATCTCACCCAGGTGTTCTTCCGCTCGGATTACCCCTCGGAGCTGCTGGTTTATACTGCCACCACCTTTGAGTTTCGGGAGAAAATCGAAAAAATCCGCCGGTACCAAAAGGAAGTTGGAAAGAAGCTGCGCTTTGCTGTGGAAGGCAAATCCGAGTGGCCCTGTGTGTGGTACCTGCGGAATGAGGATGTGCGCTGGAAATCGATCGATCTCTCAGCCGATATCCAGATCCTGGATGATATTCCGGAAAACCGCCGGCGAATGCAGCCTCGCCGTGGGCAAATCTGGAACATCGAACCCTGCTTTCTGAGGGGCTGGTGGATCTGGCATGGAACCCAGGATGCGCTTCCTGGCAAACTGAAATTCTGGCCGAATGTGAAGGCCATCCTCCTGAATCAGCCGAATGATTGCCGGAGGTTTTTCCCGGAAGAGATGAAGAAAGAAATCGAACCCTACCGCCTGGGGTTCCGGGATCAGGTCTGGGATTATATTTTCAGGCGCCGCATCTGGTATCCAGTGGGTGGCGAACCGGTGCTGGTGTGTTTTAAAACAGATAAGCAGGTGCCCATGGAAGCTCTTGAGGGGTATCTGGAAGGATCGGAATCACCACCCCGCCCGGTCGGTCCGGTCCAGACCCTGAGTGCACGTGGCAGCGGCCCCGGACAGTTTAATGAACCACGCGGGCTGGCGCTCACACCCCGGGGCGAGCTGGCGGTGGCAGACAGCCGCAATGGAAGGGTGCAGGTTCTGTCCGCCACAGGGGAGTTTCGCTTTGAGTTTGGGAAAGGGATACTGAATCCGGAATACTCCGGCCCATCGGATCTGGCCTGTGATGCGGCAGGAAATTTCCTGGTGACCGATACCTGGAACCACTGCCTGAGGAAGTTTTCACCCCTGGGAGAGCTGCTTCAGACTGTTTCGGAATGGCGTGCGGAAGGGAATGGGCCGCCAGGCTTTTTCGGGCCGAGAGGAGTTGCAGTGAACAGCCGCGGGGAGGTGTTCATGACCGATACCGGACAGAAGCGTGTGTGTGTATTCGGCCCGAACCTGCGGCCTCTGTTCGCTTTCGGAGGGCCGGGGCAGGCTCCCGGGCTGCTGAATGAACCGGTGGGAATCGCCATCGACCGGCAGGACCGGGTGTATGTGGTGGATACCGGAAATGGAAGGATCCAGCGCTTCAGTGCTGCGGGCCAATATGAAACCCAGTTTCTGACCTTCCAGCCGATGCAGGCCGAAATTGTGGGGATGGAGCCGCATGTGGATGTCCTTCCCGATGGGAAGCTGGTGACAACAGTGTCCAGCACCGGGACAGTGTGGGTGGTGGACACCGTGAAAATGGCTGCCGCAGTTTACAAGGTTCGCTACCCGAATTTCCAGCAGCCTCTGGGGGTGGTGAGTGATGGCGGGGGTGGATTCTGGGTCAGTTCCCGCAACAGTGCGGCGGTGGCGCATGTGAGGGTGCCATGATTGTTGGAGTCGGGGTGGATGTGGTGGCAATCGAGCGGATCCGAACCCTTTATGAGAAGCATGGGGAACGTTTGCTGAAACGGATCTACACACAGATCGAAAGGGACTACTGCTTCGGTTTTTCCGATCCGCTGCCCCACCTCGCGGCGCGCTTTGCAGCCAAGGAAGCGGTTTATAAAGCCCTTCCAGGGCGTGGCCCGATCTTCTGGAAGGAGATAGAGGTTCAAAACGATCCCTCGGGCAGGCCGCATCTGCATATTTTCGGGGAAACCTGGAAACGGGCTGAGCAGGGTGGAGTCCAGCGCAGCTGGATCAGCCTGGCGCATGATGCCGGAGTGGCGATTGCGCAGGTGGTTCTGGAGGGGGAACCGGAATATAATAAAACGAAGCACATCAGCATAAGGAGGATCGCGATGCCGTTTACCTTGACCCTGGGAGCCAAGGCTCCTGATTTCAAACTTCCCGCAACCGATGGGAAGACTTACTCGCTCAAAGACTTTGCCGATGCGAAGGCCCTGGTGGTCTTTTTTACCTGCAATCACTGCCCTTATGTGGTCGGCTCGGATGAAGTGACCCGCAAGACTGTGGAGAAATTTTCACCCCGTGGGGTGGCCTTTGCGGGAATCAATTCCAACAGCAGGAACACGTATGCCGAAGATTCATTCGAGGGAATGGTGGCACGCATGAAAGAAAATCACTTCCCCTGGGTTTACCTCCGTGATGAAAGCCAGGATGTGGCACGAGCTACGGGGCTTTGAGGACTCCCCATTTTTATGTGTTTGACCAGGACCGGAATCTGGTGTACTGCGGACGGGGAGTGGATAATCCGCGGGATACCAGCCAGATGAAGGTGAATGATCTGGACAATGCGCTCGAAGACCTTCTGTCAGGAAAACCGATCCGTGTCCCGTTGACCAATCCGATCGGCTGCAATGTGAAATGGGATGGCAAAGATGCCCACTGGATGCCGGCGGAGGCCTGTGATCTGGTGCGGTAGTGTGAGAACCGGGCGAGAATTCCCGGAGCGGATGTAAAAACGAGGACAATTCTGAAGGGGCGATCCGGGTGGATGGCCCCTTCAGTTGCTTTCAAGGATGTGAGTGAAGGCGCTCAGGAATCCTGTGAGCTGCTTTCACCTGCTTCCGGCCCAGCGGCTTCTGCGGCCTGTTTCTGGCCGGCAGCTTTCTGGGAGAGGAATTTCTTCGAGCCGCGCACACGCGCCGACTTCCCGGAGCGTTCACGCAGGTAAGTCAGATAAGCCCTGCGGACATGGCCCCTGCGAACGACCTTGATGCTTTCGATCTGCGGGGAATGCAGAAAGAAGGTCCGCTCGACACCGATGCCGGAGCTGACCTTGCGAACCGAGACCATTTCGGAAGGTCCGCCTCCCTTGCGCCGGATGCAGATCCCCTCGAATCCCTGGATTCTTTCGCGGTCACCTTCACGAACCCTGAGGTTCACACGGACCGTATCTCCGACACGAAACTCGGGAAGATCGGATTTCATGTGAGAACGTTCGAACCTTTCCAATGCTAAACTTGACATGTCAGTCCTCCTTTTTACCTTCTTATACAATCGGTCAACCATCCTCACCGATCAGGCGTTCGAGGGTGATGGCCACTGCGCTTCTCACAGAGAAGTGGTTCCATCGCCCATCGCGGATCGGGGGAAGGGTGTTGTCACACTGCTCGATACAGCGACTGCTGAGGCCATAGGCTGTTCCAAAAAGGAGCAGCACCGGGGTTTTCTGGCTGCGGATATCCTCAGCCAGGCCGCGGTATGTAATCTGAGAGGCCTGTTTTCTGGCGCTGGTTGCGACTATCCGCGCCCGCTCATGGTGCCTGGCCCAGATCGCCTGGAGGACCTCATCCAGGCTGGTGACCACATCGACAACTTCGAGGGCCTGCCCTCGGTTGGGAATCGAATAATTGCCGATTCCCGCATTCCAGTAAGAAATCATACGTTGCGCCAGATACCGCATGGTTTCCAGTGGAGTGACCACAAAATAACGCGCCACCCCATAGGACCGGCAGGATCTGGCGATATCATGGAGATCGAAATGAGTCAGCGAGCTGGCTTTTTCTTCTCCTGTTTTGTCCACCACTTCGCCATGCATGAGGGCGACATAAACCGCTCCCATCATGACCCCTGTGCATATCGATCTAAAAGATCCGGACGTTTCCGGCGGGTGGCCTCAAGCGCCATCCGTTTGCGCCATGCCTCGATTTTGGCATGGTTTCCCGAAAGCAGAACCTGGGGGACCTCCAGCTCCCGCACCACTCGCGGGCGGGTGTATCTGGGACAGTCCAGCAGCCCTTCATAATGGGAATCTTCTTCGACCGAGGCATACCCGCCGACCACATTCGGAAGCAGGCGGATGACCGCATCGGCAACCACCATGGCGGGCAGCTCCCCTCCTGTCAGCACGAAATCGCCGATGGATATTTCCTCCGGCTGAAGGAGATCGATGAAGCGTTCATCGACCCCTTTGTAATGGCCGCACACCAGAATCAGGTGTGCGCACTGCGCCAGTTCCTTGGCCTGTGCCTGGTTCAGGACCTTCCCCTGGGGGCTGAGGAGGATCAGGCGATCCCCGCCAGCCGGATTGCCGCTGCGGGCGGCTTCTACCGCCTCGATCAGTGGAGGGGCGGCCATGACCAGCCCTTCCGATCCCCCATACTGAGTGTCATCTGTTTTCCGATGGGGATCTTTCGAAAAATCCCGCGGATTGAAAAAGCGAATCTCCACCAGGCCGCGTTCGAGGGCTTTGCCGACGATCGAGGTCTGCACCGGGGCGAACATCTCTGGAAAAGTGGTGATAAAGTCGATTCTCATCAATGTGCAGAATTTTCGTTCAATCCGGTGTTTCGGTCGCTTCTTCCAATCCTTCCAGCAGGTTGATCCAGAGCACAGCACCGGATCCATTTCTTCCAGGCGGTTCGAGATTCGGATCCACCTCCTCTGTGAAGGGGATCAGGATTTCTTTTCCCTCGAGCGCCCGAACCTCGATAACTATGTGAGCAGCCGATTCAATCAGCCCGCTGACATAGCCAAGGTCTCTTCCTTTTCGGTCCCGAACCAGGGCGCCTTCGAGGTCAGCCCAGTAAACAGTGCCTTCTTCCAGTTCCGGCAGATTTTCCCGCCGTGCAACCACGATCGTATTTCGGAGGGCCAGTGTGGATTCCCGGGTTGGGAAGCCTTTCCAGCGGACAACCAGCCCTTGGGAATCCATCCAGTAAGAATCCGCAACAATGTCGGTCGGCACACTGTTTCGTTGCGAACAGAACGCCAGAGGGACCTGTTGTTCCAGAAGAACATCCAGGTCAGATTCCGGCCAGACACGCACCGAACCATCCAGTCCGATGGCTCGTCCAATCCGGCCGACCACCACCCAGGGTTCCGGAGGATTGATTTTCACTCGAGTATCAGAACCTGGACCTTTCCTTCCTTGTGGCAGGCGGCAGCTTTGCCCACCAGTTCGCGCAAGGCTTTGGCGGTTTTTCCGCCACGGCCGATCAACCGTCCAAGGTCCTGAGGATTCACCTGGACCTTGAGGACGGTGGCATCTCCTTCTTCTTCAGATTGTATGACGACATCCTCCGGATGCGCCACGAGTGCCCGGGTAAGATATGTCAGCAATTCCTGCGACATGGGCATGAGGCAGAATCCTCCTTCCAAAGGAATTAACCCTTAAAGATGTGCTCCGGTCCCCGCCAATAGTCAGGCGGAAGCTGCCTCGGAGGTTTCATCCTGGGAGGGTGCCTCGCTGGGAGCCGGTTGTGTGGTCCGGGCAGCTTTTTTGGCTGCGGCGCTGGCCACATCCGCTTCAACACGGGCTTTCATTTTTTCCAGGGTCTGCGCGACCTGCTGCTCGATCTCCTCAGCCGGTTTCCCTTCCTTCTGAAGCTGGTAACGTTTCCAGACACCGGTCTGCTTGAGCAGACTGCGTACTGTTTCCGTGGGTTGTGCGCCTTTGCTCAGCCAGTCCAGGACAGCCTCCTGGTGAATTTTGAGCTGATGAGGCTGGGCCAGGGGGTTATAGTAACCCAGGATGCTGACCGAACGCCCATCACGCCGGGCGCGTGAATCCACAACCACCAGACGGAAAAAAGGACGGTGACGCGATCCGATGCGTGTCAACCGAATTTTGAGTGCCATGTATTCCTCCTTGTTGGCATGATGCTCTTCATATCTTTGACCTCTTCTTCAGGAAGAGGGTCTTCCAGCCGCTGCGGTACTGTTCCTGTTGCGATTTCGTTTTTCGAGGCTAGTTCCAGCCAAATGGGGAAAACAATTTCCTTTTCAGGTTGGATTGCTTCGCTTTTTTCTTACGGTCTTTTGAGCTGGGAGTGAACTTGCTCCCGATTGTCTTTTTCATCATTTTCTTGATCTGCTCGAACTGCGACAGCAGTCGATTGACATCCTGGATCGTAGTTCCACTGCCATCGGCGATTCTCTTGCGCCGGGATCCGCTCAAAATACGGGGCTTCTGGCGCTCATCACGGGTCATGGAGCAGATGATCGCTTCGACTTTGACCATTTCCTTTTCGCCCATATCGAGGTTTTTCATGGCCGAATTGGTGCCCATTCCGGGCAGCAGGGAAAGCAGCTCACGCAGGCCGCCCATCTGTCGAATCTGGTTCAGCTGGTCGAGGAAATCATTGAAATCGAATTCATCCTGGCGGATTCTTTTCGACAGGCTGCGTGCATCCTCGACTGTGTAGGCGGACTCGGCTTTCTCGATCAGGCTGAGGACATCGCCCATCCCGAGAATCCGCGAAGCCATGCGGTCGGGATAGAAAACCTCGAGGTTGTCGATTTTCTCACCCATACCGGCGAAAAGAATTGGACGGCCGGTGACAGCGCGCACCGAAATGGCGGCTCCACCGCGGGTATCACCATCGAGTTTGGTGAGGATGACTCCATCGATGCCGATTTTTTCCTGGAAGATTTCGGCCTGCTGGGTCGCATCCTGCCCGGTCATGGCATCGGCGACGAAAAGGCGCCAGAAAGGTTTGACGACCTCGCAAATCCGTTTGAGCTCCCCCATCATTTCATCATCGATATGGAGGCGGCCTGCGGTATCGAGGATAACCACATCGAGGACCTCACGAGAAGCGAACTCAAGGCTTCCTTCGGCGATTTTGACTGGATCCACATCCGCACCGGGGGCATACACAGGGATGGAGATCTGTTCGCCGAGCACCTTGAGCTGGTCGATAGCCGCCGGGCGGTACACATCGGCAGCCACCAGCAGGGGGCGTCGGCCCTGTTTTGAATAGAAACTCGCCAGCTTGGCGGCGGTGGTGGTTTTCCCGCATCCCTGAAGGCCCATGAGCATGATGACCTGGCGGGAACCGGCTGGAAGCTCGGGAACTTTCTCGGTTCCCCCCATGAGGTTGATCAGTTCTTCATGGACGATTTTAATGACCTGCTGGCCGGGGGTCAGGCTTTTGGAGACCTCGGCACCAATGGCGCGTTCCTGGACATGGTTAATGAATTTGCGGGTGGCGCGGTAGCTGACATCGGCATCCAGCAGGGCGACACGCACCTCTTTCAGGGCTTCTTCGATGTTGGCCTGAGTCAGCCGGGACTTTCCACGAAGATCCCGGAAGACCTGGCCAAGGCGAGATTGCAGGCTGTCAAACATCCGATCAACCTTCCTTCTGATTCCTTAAGTCAAAAACCAGCCGACCCTGAGCTCGCCGCTGATGCAGGAGCATGACCAGCTTATTCCTAAGCGGCAACACCATCTCCGGCTTCATCGGAACCCGATCCATCTTCCCGTGGCGGCGGGAGGATGTCCCGCAGGGAAGCGATCTGGGCCTGAAGCCTTTCTTCGAGGCCGCTGGCATCCTCATTGAGGGATTTTTCCATTTCATCGAGGATCATATCGGCTTTTTTCCGCCAGCCGGCCTGACCCTGGGATCCTCCTCCACGGCGGAGAATCTGCATGAGATGAAGGGTGGCCTCGAACTTCTCCAGTGCGGCACGTCCATGCTTGATGGCATCGTGAACCGCTTGACGGGAGATCTGGTACCTCTCGGCGATTTCTGAAAGCGAGAGGTTCTCATCATAGTACTGCTCGATAAACATCCTCTGCCGTTTCGAGAGCAGTTCTCCATAAATATGGAACAGCTCCGAAACATGCACCTGGTTTGCAAGCACTTCCTGTATTTTCACCATGCGTGAATACCTGACGCAAGATCAATAAATCCAATTTGTTAGAAAAAAACCTCGAAAAGCATTTCTGCTTTACACGATGGGAAAGGAAGATAACGGCAAGGATGCTGTATTGTCAAGGGTTCAGGAAGCGTTGTTATCGTTCTTCTTGAATTGGGCATCGTAAAGGCGGGCATATTCCCCCCCCCGGGCGTACAGCTCGGAATGGGAACCGGATTCAACCAGGTGGCCCTCACTGAGGACAAGGATCCGGTCGGCATTGACCACAGTGGAAAGGCGGTGGGCGATGGCGAAAGTGGTCCGGTTGGCCATCAGGCTGTCGAGGGCATTCTGGACAACCTGCTCGGAGGCGGTGTCGAGGGAGGCGGTGGCTTCATCCAGGATCAGGATCGGGGGATTTTTGAAAATAGCGCGTGCAATGGCGATGCGCTGCGCCTGGCCACCGGAGAGCCGTGTCCCCATCTCCCCGATGACTGTGTCATATCCTGATGGCATCTCGCGGATAAACTCATCGGCATAGGCGGCCTGTGCGGCCTGCTCGATTCGCTCCATGGGGATATCGGCCAGGCCATAGGCGATGTTATGGGCGACAGTGTCATTGAAGAGGACATTCCTCTGAGTCACGATGCCGATCTGATCGAGCAGGGAGGAGAGGGTCACCTGGCGGATATCCACCGAATCGACCAGCACCTTTCCGGACGTGGTGTCGTAAAACCGGGCCAGCAGATTGACCAGGGTGGTTTTTCCCGATCCGGTTTTGCCGACAATAGCGATTTTTTCACCCCGGTTCACAACAAACGATACATTTTTCAGAACCGGCTCATCCCCATAAGCGAAGGAAACAGAATCGAACGAGATGGTTTTCCAGTCCCTGGAGAGGGAGTGGGCATCCGGAGCATCCTTGATTTCAGGATCACGGTCCATGACTTCGAAAATGCGTTTGCCGGCTTCAGACATCTCCCCGAGCTGGAAGCGTGCTTTCCAGAAACGGTCGATCGGTTTGATGGTGGCAGTGATCAATCCCGCTATCGAGGCCAGGGTGCCGAATCCAACCTGAGGATCCTGGGCCATCCGCCACATGGCGATAAGAATGACGGCTGCAATGCCAAAGGCGGCGATCTGTTCGGTGGCAGGGCTTGAAAAGGCCCGGGCCTTGCGGATGCGCATTTCACGCCGCAGCAGAGACAGGGTTTCATCGGAGTAACGCGAGAGCTCGTATTCCTGCATGTTGAAGGCTTTGACCACCTCGACACCGGTCAGGGTCTCCACCAGAACCGAGCTGATGTCAGCCCTTTTTTCCTGCGCCCTCCGCGAGGCTTTTCGGATCTTGCGGCTCATGACCTGCATCGGAATGGCCAGCAGAGGAATGACGAAAAAGAAGGTCAGAGCCAGCTCCCAGTCGATGATGAATGCCATGCTGACTGCGGCAATGATTTCAAAGGGCGATTGGATCAGATCCTGGAGGACTCCGACCACCTGGGAGCTCAGAACAGTGACATCATTCACCAGGCGTGAGATCAGATCCCCGGTGCGGCTCTGGCGGAAAAAACCGACCGGCTGCTGAAGCATCCGCTTGTAGAGGTCATTCTGAATATCGCGGACCACATTGAGCGCCACCCAGGCGAGAACGACATGCCGCAGAACCCCGAAGATTCCCTTGATGAAGTACAGGATCGGGACAATCAGTGCATAGATCCACAGGGGTGCGGGTTGAATGGCGGGGGTGGAACGGGAAAAGGACTGAATATTCCCGGCATATTCAGGCTGGGCCTCTTCGAGGGTTTTCCATTCGGTTTTCGCCAGCGGGTTGAGAGGGCGGTATGGAACCTGAATGGCTGTGGCTGAAAGGACGAGGCCAGCGGTATCCATCCTGACCTTGGGAGCCTCACGGTTCTCGCTGACAACAATCGAACGCAGGACCGGATAATCTTTCAACCACTCCAAATAGGTGGGATGCGGAAGCAGATCCACAAGGTTTTTCTGCGTGCCATCCTTGAAGTGCACCAGGATCTCCCTCGAGGAAACAGTGCCTTCTCTTTTCCCGAGGTGGTTGTCAGCCAGAGGTTCGATCAGCGCCAGGGGGAGAACCTGAAAGGCCGAGAAAAGCAGCATCGCCGCAAGGACCACAATGATGCGCCCTTTGTAGACAAGGGTGTACCGCAGGACTCGAAAGAAAATTGTACTGGGTTTAACGGTGGTGTTCGGGGTCGACAAAAATTTCTCTGCCTCAGCAAGGATAAAAAGATTGGCAAGTATAAAAGAGTTGCCTTCGGGATGATACAGAGAAAGATAAAAAACCGGGCAGAGGCCCGATCCTTATCCGCACCACGGATCCTCCCGGAAGATATTCGAGAAAGTTTCCAGAAGGAGTGAGGTGATTTCAGGGGTCTGTTTTCAGAGGGGGATCGAGCAGCCTGTTATTGACTTCGAGTTCGATGCCGATATAACGGCTGGCTGGATATTTTTTCCGCAAATAAGTGGCAAAGCCATCGGAAATCCCGCGATAAGGGGCATTCAGGTGGATGCTCAGGCCATGCTGGTTCAGGCGGATCTGCTTCTGCCAGGCGCGACAGAAGAGTGCTTCGAGATTCCTTTTCGGGTCATAAAGCAGACCGATATCGGTCCTGCGAACTTTTCCCGCCAGGACCGGGGTGAAGGAATGAACCGCCAGATGGAGCAGGCAGGCTTTTTTCTGGAAACAGGTCTCGATATGGCTTTCGACTCTCCGGCGGTGTGGAAAATAGTGCTGTTCGAGGATTCTGTGCTTGACCTCCTGGGAAAGGGGCTGTGTCACTGAGGAAAACAGAGTCGGATTCCCCAGGCTGCGATTGAGGTCACAAACCAGCCTCGAAGTTTTGGAGAAGAACAGGGGAGCATCGAGCTTTGCAGAAAAAACCGCGGCCATTTTTATGGCTCCAATATCATAGCCGCGATGACTCTGGATCAGGGAATCCCGGCCCTGAAAGAGGGCTTTCAACCCGGCTGGAATCCGGTTGCCGGCATGTTCACAGGTAATCAGAAGTTCCCACTTCTTGGGGGCCATTCAAACACCTGCCAGGATGAATTTACGCCTTCATCATCGAAGGCAAAACGGCTGCCTGTTTTCGAGGCACTCACACAGCTGCTGATAAACAGCCATAATCCGGGAGTGAGAAAAATCTCCCTGGAGAGCATTGAGGATGCGCCGTGCCAGGCATCCCTCATGGAAGATCAGGCCCAGGGCTTCCATGGCCTCGGTTGAAAGCAACCCCTGATTCGATAGCTTCCACGCCAGTTGCCGCCAGACCTCGAGGGCATTTATCGGCTGATTCGATGAAATTCCAAAGCAGTTGAGATAGGCGCTCTGATTCACAGGAGTCTGGTCGGCCAGGCGCAGGCAATCCTCCAGAAGGCCTGCCAGTGTTTCTGTCGGCCAGAGGGTTTGAAATTCCCAGGAGAGATCTTTCTCTTCAACCAGCCCTCGAATGGCAGCGATGGCCAGTTCGGCGATGGCCAAATCCATGACCGGTGATTCCTGAGCATCAAGCAGGCGGATTTCAATGGTATTGCGCTCGAAACGAGCGATGGCACCCTGGGAATTGAGCCATTCCTCCTGAAGGATCCCTTCCGGGTCGAGCGGGGCGATCTGTGCATACATGGGCTGGAGGATCGAGGACTGGTAATCCAGGGGTGAATCAACTGAATCCGGGATGACACGTCCGGTAATCAGTGGGACTCGATCCTGATTGTGGCGATAAACCTCCAGACGCTGATCGAGGAAACCCCGGTGTTCCCCCTCTATCAGGGGGGAGGAAGCCGCAAGGGCGGGAAGGATGGGGAGGACCAGGCGAATGGCGGCATGGAGCCTTCCAAACTCCTCGTCATTCGAAAAAGGCAAATTCAGATGAACGCTCTGCAGGTTGGTCCACCCATGGCCCTGGCAGCCGAAAATCCGGTTGTAAGCCTCATAGATCTCATTGTTTTCATGAGGCCAGAGGGCCGACTCTTTTCGGGGATCCATCCAGGGATGCATTCCGGTAGGCATCAGGCGTAGGCCGAGCGCATCCTGGAGCATCCTGTCCACCAGGTGGATCTCTTCGGCCAGGCGTAAGCCAAGGCCTGTCAGCGAACGGGCCGGTTCAGCCGTCTTGATTTCGATGACATGCAGGGCCAGTTCATTGGACCAGCAGAATTCACCTCGTAGAACCTCCTGGGAGGGTTCACCGGCAAGAATTTCCAGAGCACGGTCCGCGGCAGGACGGATGGAAAGAGATTCCGAATCGACCAGCATATATTCGATTTCAATTCCACAGGCCTGGAACAAGCCATAATCAGCGGCCATCTCAATCCTCTCGTGGAACAGGGAGTTTTTTCTGTTCGATCCGGGAAAGGAAGACACTCATGATTTCGGTGTACAGCCCCTCGCGCAGGACCCGGTCTTCATATCCCGCTTCGATGCTGGGGTTGTCATTGATCTCGATGACGGAAATTTTGCTTCCCGCCTGTTTGAGGTCGACGCCATAGAGGCCATCGCCGATGAGGTTGGCCGCTTTGATTGCGGTTCGCACCACATCCGGTGGGGCCTCTTCGACCGGGAGTGTTTCGACCCGCCCGTAACGGGTCTGGCCGATCGAATCGGTGCGCTGGATCTGCCAGTGTTTAGGAGCCATGAAATACTTGCAGACATACAGGGGCTGATGGTCGAGCAGGCCGACTCTCCAGTCGAAATCGGTGGGAAGATACTCTTGCGCAATCACCAGATCGGATTCCTTGAGCAGCAGATCGAGGCGCTCTTCCAGAGAAGCCGGATCTTCCACCTTGAAAACCCCTTTCGAAAAAGAGCTGTCGGGTTGTTTGAGAATGCAGGGCAACCCGATCCGGTCGCGGATGGTGTCCACATTGCCCCGGTGAACAATGATGGTGCGGGGGGGTGGGGATATGGTGGCGGTCGAGGAGCTCGGCCAGGTAGACCTTGTTCGTGCATTTCAGGATGGAATCGGGATCATCGATGACCACCAGGCCTTCCGCTGCGGCGCGACGTGCGAAGCGGAAGGTATGGTGGAGGACATTGGTGGTTTCACGGATGAACAGGGCATCGAATTCCGGCAGGCGGCCAAAGTCCTCTTTTTCGATCAATTCCGCGGCCAGCCCGAGCCGTTGCGCTGCTCGCAGGAACTTCTGGAGGGCTTTGGGATCCGAGGGTGGATCGGTTTCCCCGGGGTTGTAGAGGATGGCCAGGTCATAACGGGTCCGGGATTTCCGCGGAGGGGCCGGCCCTCCGTTTTCGAAATACCGTTTGGCGGCATCGATCACAAAGGGGCGGTGGGGTTCCGGGATTTCATTGGCCGGGATGGGGCGAATGCTGGTGAGATGCCACTGGCTCTGCTCAAACTGGAATTCGGCCCGGAGCAGCGGGGACTGGAACAGTTTGAACAGGTGAGAACTCAACCGGTCATATCGTTTGGCCAGGTTGCGCCCGAAATAGACGCTCAGCGTAAAAGCCCCGGATTGAACCGGTTTCAGGCTGGACTGGATCAGATCCTCGAGCTCCTCGGAGACCAGCCGGATGATGCTCACTGACTTCATATCCTGGATGGTGGCGATGCTGGGGAGCGGGCGATGGCCGCGTGCACTGGCCAGCAGCGAAACATAGTAGCCCATGCTCTGATAACGGTAGGAACGGCACAGGTTGAATACCTTGACCCTCCGGGTGGCCGAAAAGCGTGGGTCGGTCAGGTAGGAGCGCGCCGACACGACCTCGACTCCGGGGACTTCCAAAGGCCAGTTATGTGGTTTGTTAACAACGAAAAGGATCGACATATAGGTTGCTTCTGAATCAGCTCCGTGGTTCGATAATCAACAGGTTGGCGTCATAGGTGAGGATGCCAAGGAGGATGGAGCAGATGACTCTCTCCACTTTCAGGTAATAATAGTGGGTGTCAGGAGAAAGGGGGTTGGGACTCAAAGGGTCGGCAACCCGCACTGTTTCTTCAAAAGGGTCAAACCCGCACAAAACCACGAAGTGCCCGGCGGGCTTTCCCCGGATATCATCATCCACGCAGGTTTCACCGATTTCCCGAATACAGCGGTAAAGGTAAGTGGCGCTCAGGCCGGTCAGAATCGGGATGCCAGCCGCAAGGTATTGCTGAATCAGAGAAGAGGTGAGGTCTTCGAAACGGAGGGTTCCTCCCAGGTCGAGGAATTCGAGGTAACCCTGGGTGGCGGTTTTAAGGATTTTTTGCGCTTGACTCTTTGCTGCTCAACCAGCTTTTCCCGGATGTCGACTGAAGGGTCAGTCAACCAGGTCGGATCGAAAACCTGAAGGTTGTAGGTAAAGATGGTGGCCTGGTATCCCCTGCGGAGGGCATGGCAAGCCAGAAAAACCGCCAGTGTGCCACCCCCTTTCAGGACAGCAACATCTTTCACAACATCTTCAAGCGGAAGGGGATCCTCAAAATAGGAATAAACCGAGTGCAGGCAGGTTGGCCCGCAGGTGGTCGAGTCAGGTTGAGGAAGAATTTCCAGATGGAGACGCGATGGCATACGGTCAACTTACTTGAGGACAGCTGCAATCGCTTCACACAGGCGGTCCATGTTGTTGCGGGTCATCCCGGCCACATTGATCCGTCCCGAACCGACCACATAGATTCCGAATTCCTTCTTCAGTCTCTCGACCTGGTCCTTGTTGAGGCCTGAAAAGGAGAACATGCCTCTCTGACGGCAGATGAAAGAGAAATCCCGATCGATCCCTTTTTCTTTGAGTGTTTTTACAAACAGTTCACGCATCCCATTAATGCGCACCCGCATGGCGGTGACCTCGGATTCCCATTCATGGGTGAGGCCGGCATCATTGAGGATGGTGGATACGATCGCTCCGCCATGGGAGGGGGGATTCGAGTAATTGGCGCGGATGGTGGCTTTGATCTGGCTGAGCACCCTTTGAGCACCCTCTGCATCGGCCGCTACAACCGATAAGGCCCCCACTCTTTCGTTGTAAAGGCCGAAATTCTTGGAAAAAGAGCTGGCAACCAGCATCTCGCATCCCGGCACACATAAAGTGCGAACACCCAGGGCATCTTCACTCAAACCATCCGCCAGCCCCTGGTAAGCGAAATCAACCAGTGGGAGCAGATCACGCTCCTGAAGGACAGCGAGGATCTGTTTCCACTGCTCAGGGGTGGGGTCCACTCCGGTCGGATTGTGGCAGCAGCCATGCAGGAGGACCACATCTCCAGGGGGGATGGATTTGAGGGCGCCGATCATGGCAGGAAAATCGAGAGTATTCGTGGCGGCATCGAAATAGGGATAAGTTTTAACCGGCAGCCCGCCCGCTTTGAAAACACCCGGGTGGTTGGGCCATGTGGGGTCACTTGTCCAGATGGTGGCGGCTGGAAAAGCAGAATGGAGGAAGTCTGCGGCGACACGCAGCGCTGCTGTGCCTCCCGGGGTATGGGCAGTGGCGACACGGCCCGATGCCAGGCACTCATGCCCCTTCCCGAAGACCATGTTCTGGACAGCGGAGTTGTATTCAGGGCTGCCATCGATGGGAAGGTAGCCCTTGGATTTTTCACGTTTCAACAGGGCTTCTTCGGCCTTTTTGACTGTGTCGAAAATGGGGGTTTCACCATTTTCATCCTTATAGACACCCACTGAAAGGTTGATTTTGTGGGGGGTCGCATCTTTCTTGAACGCTTCGGTGAGACCAAGAATCGCATCCGGAGGCGCCATTGTGACTGTTTCAAAAAATGACATTGGGAATCCTTTCGTCAGCAGGTCAGTGTTTCGCGGCAATAAGTATAGGTAACGGAACCCGGGTATTGAATAGGTGGAAGTCGGCTGTCATGTCAGCGGCTCAGCTGGGGTTGGTTTCATTGAGAAATTTCAGTGCTTCGGGAGGGGCATAAGGTGGACGCAGCTCAGGGAAGCGGATGGGGGTTTTCATTTCCTCCCCGAGAGGTTCGAGATCGCTGATGTTGATTTCGCTGAGATCGACATCGGTTTCGACAAAGCATTTGTAAGGCTGCCCGATCTGCAAGGAGTGGCCTTCATAAGTGGCGGGAGAGACCGATCGAACCATCCCGGCTTTCCAGTCATAAAAAAGGCGCTCGGCAGCGATCCATTCAACCAGCTCGCCATCTTTGGTGTAACCAAACACCTGGACATTGCCAATCAGGTCGATATTCCGTGTTTTAAACGAATAAATTCCGGTTGCTCCTTCGATGAGAACCCATGCGACATCGGCGCGCGCCGAAAGGTCTCCGAGGCTCTGTTCTCTGGTGGAAGGCTGGATATCTCCCTGAGACACCAGCCGGACACGAACATTCACCAGCAGGTGCGAATCTTCGTCGCCCTCAAGGTTCCATCCGCGATCGGCTTCGAGATCAAGGTAGGTGAAACGCTGGTTGGTGTAGGTGGTCTGCTGGCGGATGCGGAATCCTTTCAGCTGCAGCCCCGGGGCGGTCCGTGTGAGCAGGACCTCCTCCTTGGGGACATCGATTTTCTGGTGGGGGAGTGCCAGCCAAACCCAGAGAACCAGCCAGAAAAGACCCCCCAGCCAAGGGATCAGCCCGGAAAGCCCGCGCTTGTGTGACTGCCGAACCAGCGGTTTGTCTATTCGATCTTGTCCGGGGTTGTTTTCCATCGTTTATGAAACCAGGCCCACTGCTCGGGGCGTTCACGGATTCTGTCTTCAAGGATTCGGCTGGCCATCTGTGCGGATCGGAAAATATCTCGTGCCGGATCCTCGGTTTGAGGGACTTCCCAGGGTTTTCCAAAGTAAAAGCGCAGGTGGTTGAGGCCTTCGCGGTAACAGAGAGCCGGCACCATCAATGCTCCTGTCAGTCTGGCGAGAGCAAACGGGCCGACTTGAGTATAGGTGGGTTTCCCGAAAAAATCCACAAAGACGCCCTCATTGCTGCGGGTGTCGATATCGATCATCAGCCCCAGAGCGCCCCCCTTTTTGAGGCAGCGCAGAATGGCCACAGGGTTTTCTCCGCGGGTGATGACCTTCAGTCCGCTCAGATTCCGGATTTGGCCGATCCAGGCTTCGAGGCGTGGATCTTTCTGCTTGCGGACCACGACATGGGCGGGATAACCCATGCGGGCGATGGCGGCGGTCATGACTTCCCAGTTTCCAAAATGGGCGTTGTGAGCGATCACCCCGCGGCCAGTGGCCAGAGCTTCATTGAAATTTTCAAAGCCATCCAGATCGATTTTGAGCCAGGAAAACAGGTCTTCCCAGCGGCTCAGCCAGGCCACTTCCAGCGCTGAGACAGTGAAATTGGAAAACATTTGCCGGGCAATCCGGGCGCGATCCTGTTCAGTGGTTTGTGTTCCGATGGCATCGCGCAGATTCTGGAGAGCGATCCTACGGAGTTCCGGGCGGAGGTAGTAGCCCATCGTGCCGATGAAGGCAGCCAGGTGGGTGGATGGCCTGATTCCGAGAGAGAGAATCGCTTTTGCGGCCAGCAGGACCGATTTGTAGGACAGCTCCCGGGTGATCTGGCGGTAACTTGAGCGATGGGAGAGCTGTGGAATGGAAGCCCACAAGCTGGGGACCGGAACATTCGGAGGGAGAGGGGGTCTCAGCAGGCGTGCCAGGCATTCCCCGGTGCTCGGAAAAGATGATTCCGGGGAATCTGGTTGCGGCGAGAGGGTCGGTTCCATCATCGGGTTATCATTTCAAGCCGGTATCATTCCTGATCCGGGTCCGAAGTAAATCCCGGTCGAGCGAAACGATGGAAATATTTCCCTGATCGAGGTCGGCAGCAATCTGATCGGCGGCGGAAAAATCATCTCCTTCAGTGTATTGGCTGGGAGTGACCAGTGTCCACAAACCTGCCGTGTGGGCGGCCTCAAGCCCATGGAGGGAATCCTCGATAGCGATGCAGTTTTCCGGCGGCAAGGCCAGATCCTCGAGTGCGAGGAGATAGATATCCGGAGCGGGTTTGCGCCGTGGAGCATCATCTCCAGCCCGGATGGTGATGAACCGGCGGACTCTTTCCGCGCCCAGGCAGTGGTGGAGGATTGCCATGGCTCCCTCGCGTGCGCAGGTGCTGGCAGATGCCAGGGCGACACCGCACTCGAGGGCTTCATCCACTAAACGGACAATTCCGGGCCGGGGCTTGAGTTCCGGACTGCGAATCAGTTCGAGGTAATGCTGCCTTTTCCGCTCATAAAGATGATCGAGAAAGGCGGTCCGGTCTTTGATGCCATCCGGGACTGTTACCCCTTGGAGCTTGGAACCGGCGGATTGTATCAGGCGTGAACGGTAATCATCATACGACCACTCCAGGGAAATGCCCGCTTCACGGAAGGCCAGGTTATAAGCCTGTCGATGAATATCCTCGGTATCGGCCAGAACTCCATCCAAATCGAGTATCAGACCGCGCAGGCAGGATAATCTGGCAGGTGTGGATTGGTTCTGCATTACAATTGTGTGGAGCGACTGACCGGGTCCATACGACAGTAGTATAGGGAAGAAACCCCGCTGAACCTATATAAGACAACGAAGGGGGCGATAGCGGGGGTCCAGAAAACAGCTTGTTATCCGAATCGAGGTGATAGATGATTTCAACGGTGGATGGGCGGGTGGTGAAATGGCAGACACGGGGGACTTAAAATCCCCTGGGGGCAACCCTGTGAGGGTTCGAATCCCTCCCCGCCTACTTTGCCTCATTCGTCCGGCGGCAGCACAGCAGGCTTCACATCTCGAACAGCGTTCTCACAACACGCTGCGGATTCAGACAGCGGCACACTTCTCAAAACGGGCCAGCGCCCCCTGCAGCCGTTCCAGCTCAGCGGGGGAAACACGGTCAATAAACAGGATCCCATTGAGATGGTCGATTTCATGCTGAAGGACCCGCGCGAATAAACCCTCCGCTTCAAGATCGACCTGCTTCCCATCCAGTGTCCGGGCGGTGGCCCGTATTTTTTCCGGGCGGAAAACTTCACCTTCAACACCGGGGATCGAAAGGCATCCTTCTCTCATGCCTGAGTGTTCTTCGGAAACCCAGGTAATTTCAGGATTGATGAGGGCAATTTTTTCGCCTGGCTCGCGTGTGTCGGCCAGTATGATGCGTTGAGAGAGGCCAACCTGCGGGGCGGCGAGGCCGATTCCATTGGAGTCGTACATGACCTCCCACATGGCTTCGACAGTTTCACGGGTGGATGGGGTGATCTTCTCGATCCTGCGGGCTTTTTTCCGCAGAACCTCTTCTCCCAGAAATCTCAAACGCAATTTTTTCATGTATAGCCCTCCGTTAGAAACTCCCTTCCACTCAGGAAAACTGCTTCAGGAAAAGCGAGCTGTCAAGAAATTCCTGAGATCAGGGTGTTTGGGAGTGGAATATCATCTTCGCCAGGCGGTTTCAATACAATCGGATTTCCTGGAAATCCAGCGGGCCAGAACGAACAGAAAATCCGAGAGCCGATTCAGAAATGGAATGACGGCTGGGCCGATGTCTTCATTCTCCTGAAGGCGGATCACTTCACGTTCGGTGCGGCGGCAGATGGTGCGTGCCAGATGCAGGGCGGAGACAACGGCAGTCCCGGTGGGGAGAATAAATTCTTCCAGAGGGGGAAGCTCCGAGTTGTATTGATCGAGCCGGACTTCGAGTTCACGGGTATGAGCTGCATTGATCAGGGGCATTCCATCCCAGCGGTCCGAGAGCCTGGTCGCCAGGTCACCGCCCAGGGTGAGCAGGCGATTCTGAAGCATGTCGAGGTCAGCCATGACTGTTTGCAGGTCAAGCGGGGCAAGGCTCTCAGGTTTTTCATTGAGCAGCGCACGCACAAACCCAACGGCGGAGTTGAGCTCATCGACACAACCATAAGCTTCGACACGCTGGCAGCTTTTAGAAACTTCCTGGCTGCTGCCAAGGCGTGTCATGCCCTGGTCTCCTTGGCGGGTGTAGACACGAGTGATTCTCATGGGAAGCGATGATTCATTCCTTTCAACTGGATCTTATCTGAATGCTGGATGGAATGAAGTAATAAAGAGGTTGGCGAGTCAGATCGGGCGAGTAACAGGTTTGTATTATAAGATTTCCTGATTGCGTATTCATTAGATTTTTTTTAAAAAACAAAATTTTTCTTGACAGCAAAACTGCAGGTGACTACGTTATTGTGCAGCTGCAGTTGTCTTTTGTTTCTGTCACCTTTGTCGCATTGTAGTTCACCTCGGTTTTGATTGTCTCT
>LMZT01000102.1 GCA_001567115.1 Candidatus Hinthialibacteria bacterium OLB16
GGGATGGGGATTGCCATCGCATGGTGTTCGCTGGTTTTGCAGGGCTTGATTCCAGCCGCTCATTCCACCGGGCCGGCGGGCCGGCAAGGGGCCGGCGGGCAGGGTGGTGGACAGGGCGGCGGGCAGGCATTGAAAGATGGGCAGGGTGGCGGACAATTTCCTCCACAGTAACAATCATTCCTCCATGCCATGCAGTTCGATTCCAGGCTGATATACTCCGGGCAGAGCAGCGGTGAAAATCCTGGAATCGGGAATGTCACCACTTCAAAAATGCCCACTCCGGTGCGTTCGATCGCACGGCCCATTCCGCGAGCCATGCCAACTCCCAGTCCTTCCAGCGGAGTCACATTGCAATTGAAAACACCTGTCAGGGTGTGCTTGGGAAACTCCAACCAGCCGGTCAGAACATTCGTCACACCACGTCCCAATTTGGTCGCTGGGGATCCCTCATCCGCACAGGGATCGCAGGCAGTCATACATCCCGGTCCATAACCCATACCTTGTCCACCGGCACACCCGGCACCGCCATACATGGCCTGCTGGATCTCCGGTCCCGGAGCGCTGTAATAAGGCGCTGTGTAGTTCTCCCCCATTACCTGGTGGACAGGGAATGTCAGTGCGGCCAACATCATCCCAGCCACAAGCAAGCTCCTTCTCCTCATTTCATTTCCCCCTCTCGAGTTTGCTCACCCAGCCTGTCTCCCGTAGAACCTCGGCAGTCTCGGGAGGGCTGTGAGGGCCATCCCGATTCCCCTCAGGAGGACCCCTTGTGTGATAACCCGCCGTTCCTCAACGATTAAGGATTGGCTTGAGATCATCATCAACAAGATGAATGAAACCATAGAGTTCCGTTCAAGTCAAGCACTATTGACAAAAAACTTCAGTTATCGGCATTTAACTCTAATATATTAAGTAAGTTATGATCGTTTATTTTTTTGAATGCAGCGGCCGATAATGGTAAGTTTGCCCTCCTGGCCCCGAAAATCGGCCTCTGAAAGGTCTGAATCAGATGTGGAAAGCAAGGGTCGCTCTGGCAGATCCTGGTCAAGCCGCAGAAAAAAGGGATCTCCCGGCAGCGCTGGGATAAAGAAGGGTTATTTTATTCCGGCTGTTCGAATGCCACCCACACGATCTGCTCATTCGTATCGGCCAGCAGAGGAACAGCCTGTGCATCGGGGCTGAGGCTGAGGGATTCCATGCTGTCTCCATCCATGACAGCGGGGGTTGAAATATCGATCCTGATTCCAAGACGCTCGAAACATGAAGCAGCATGGGCCGCCATCATGTTGCCCAGTTCGGCAATGGCGCTCCTGGATATTTCATCAAGAACCAGAGGGGTTGCGCATCCCATCATTTTTCCGGCGATTCCCAGAGCAGAGGGCATTGAAAAGCCATAGATTACCCGGCCATTCTGATCGCCATGAATTTTCAACACGACACACACATCCGCCACTGGAAACCGGCCCTCATCCGCCCTGTGCGTGGCCGGGTGGACCTCCATGCCGATGGTGGAATGCAGAATATCCGCTGCTGCCTCGAGAAAAGAATCAATGAATTTGGATTTCATCAGGCGATGGCACTCCTAGTGGATGGCAATCACGGCATTTCACAAAATGAATGTTGTGGCGGCTCTTGGGATCCCGGAAGGTGGTATCCATTTTTCCACATCCAGACCGCAGTTCGAAAGGCGGGGATGGCATTCCGCACAGGAGGCACGTGCCGACTGGTTGTGCGGGTGGTGGCAGGCCAGGCAGCTGAGGCCCTCATGGACCCCCATGCCGGTGCGATCATCCCCGGATCCAGCCTGGCGTGTCCATTCAGGAGAATGGCACTGGTAACACAATCCCTGGCGTTTATCAGGACTCATCTTCACCAGACGGTCTCCATCCAGCATCCGGGGAATCGGCAGGTAAACTGTGGAGATCGAGAGGCGGTCCCGCCGATCGAAAAATGCCAGTGAGGGCAGACAGAGTTCACGGCTGGCTTCAACAATCTCCTCATTCGCTGGATGCAGGCCGGCAGGAACTCCCTCAGAATGAATCTGATGGCAGGCCAGGCAGGGAATCGCCGCCGAATCCTCACAGACTCCGCCATGAATCACCCATGGCCCCTGTCGATCGAGAGGAGCTACCAGGTGGCTGATGGACTCTTCAAAAAACATTCCATGGCAGCGCAGGCAATCTTCGGACAGTTGCTCTTTCCGGTTCTGAGCTGGATCCAAGAAGAAGGTCCGATATGTGGCCCCATGCGGCCCGGCAGCCCAATCCGCATGTTCCTTCTGGTGGCACTGGCCGCATCGCTCGACCATGGGATCGATCCGGGAAAATTTCAGATGGGGGGGAGATGTTGCGGAGCCGGCCCAGTGCGCCACCAGGTTGGAGAAGTTGTTGAGATGAGCCGCCGGATTCATCGACAGCGATCCTTCATGGCAGGCTGTGCACGCGATGTTGCGATGGCTTGAGGTCTTCCAGGAAGCAACCGAGGGGGCAATCTCATGGCAGCCGCTGCAGGCCCCTCCGCCTCCTCGATCATACACCACCGCAGGAATCAGCAGGCAGCTGAGGAGCAGCACACACCCCACAGCGCCAATCCACCACAACCATCGATGTTTCATGTGGCGCCACACATCCGCATCATCCATCGGCTCATCCCGGAAAGGAACTCCCAGGATCATCGAGAGGATTAACTCACAGGATCAGCCGGGTCCGCGCTGTCGCTGTCCTCCCGGAAGAGCTTGACGAACTCGTTGAAATAGTCCCAGTCAAAATGATCCCCCATCGTATCCTTCATGGTCTTGAGAGCCTCGAATGTGGTGAGCGGCTCACGGTAAGACCGGACTGTGGTGATGGCATCGAATACATCCGCCAGGGCGCACAGGCGGGCATAGGGATGAATTTCTGTTCGCGATATCTGGCGCGGATACCCTTTGCCATCGATGCGCTCATGGTGCTGATACACAATCGCATCCAGGACCTCATTGTTCTGGTGGGTCTCCTCCAGAATTTTCCGTCCGATTTCAGGATGCTGCCGCATCAGGTTCCACTGGGTTTCATTCAGCTTGCCGGGATGATTGATGATCGATGCCGGAATGACGGATTTTCCCAGGTCATGCAGGAGAAACCCTTCCGCCAGCAATTTGAAATTGTGACGGTCCAGCTCCCCCGAATAAACTCTTCTGGCAAGAGCGAGGGCATAAATGGTGACATTCACTGAATGAGTGTAGGTGTAGTAATCGTGGCTGGTCAGTTTCAGCAGGTTGCGTGTGGCCTTCTCATCATAAAGAATGAATTCGACTGAGTAATGAATGGCCATCTTGGCCTGCCGCAGCCGCCGCGAGGCGCGTGGGGTTGCAAACAGGTCTTCCATGATCCGGGTGGTGGTGGAATAAACCACCTCAGCCTTCTGCCGGGAATCCATATCCGGATCCCTCACCACATGGCGGATTTCGCGGCTGGCATATTCGAAAAATTCATCCCTTTCGGATCGCGGAACATAAATTTCCTCGATCCGGTTATCGATCAGCTGCTGCAGGATGTCCTGGGTAAAGGAAGTATTTTTGCTTCGGTACAGGATATATTGCCCGCTGGAGGCATGACGCAGGAAGATTGGAAAAGGAAGAACAGTTTCAACACGCAGAGATTGTAATTGGATCGGAAAAAAGGACAAACCGGACAGGTCTTCCCCGGGCATCATGAACCATCCGCAACCTTCGGAACCTCAAAAAAGGATCCCCGGGTCGCTGCTGAATTTCCCAGGGCATCGGCCAGTGGCAGAGGCTGGCCCGGAACATCCTCACGGAACACATTCTCCAGGGGGACTGCATGAAAGGTGGGTTCCACATTCGCGGTGTCGAGTTCATTCAGCTTGGCGGCATAATCCAGTATCTGGGAGATCTGTGCAGTAAAGCGATCGATCTCTGCCTCCGACAGATCGAGTCGGGACAACAGCGCAATATGGCGAACCTCTTCCCGGGTGACTGACATAAATATATCCGCTCCTGACTGACTGATGCTGAACAGGACTCCCGAGAATCCCATCCAGAAAAACTTCCATTCCCATTCCCGGATAAACCCGGGGGAATTTTCATTTCATAATCTACCCTATGAGTTCCATCTCAGTCTATATCCGATTGCAGCCGCTCCCCTCCTCACCACGCGTATCGCCTCTAAAATAAACATCAGGCCGGATAGAACGGTTATTCCCTGAAATATGAACCACCACCTTTTCCTCAATGCAGTCCAGAGACCCGCACGCTATGTGGCGGGCGAATTCAATCAGAAACCCATCAAACCCGCCGCCACGGTCAAGTGGTGTTTCGCCTTTCCCGATGTGTATGAAATCGGGATGTCCTTCACCGGCATCAGCCTGCTGTATGGCCTGCTCAATGAGGACCCCCGCAGCTCCTGTGAGCGTGTATTCGCCCCCTGGATCGATGCCGAGGCGCGTCTGGCAGCCCTGGGTGAACCCCTCTGCTCGCTGGAGAGCGGAACCCCTTTGCACCACTTCGATGTTATCGGCTTCACCCTGCAGCATGAAATGAACTATTCCAATGTCCTGACCATCCTCAACTCCGGGGGGATTCCTCTTTTCCGGAAGGACCGGGATCGAACCCATCCGCTGCTGATCGCCGGAGGATCCTGCACCTATAATCCGGAACCAGTTGCAGATTTCTTCGATGCCTTTGTAATCGGCGATGGAGAAGAGGTGGTTCTTGAAATCAACCAGCTGCTTGCCGAGTGTCCTGTTCATCAGACAGAACGTGAAACCCTCCTGCGGGAGCTGGCTCGCATCCCCGGGATTTATGTCCCCTCCCTCTATGAAATCCAATACCACCCCGATGGGACCATCAAGGGGATTCAACCGGTATCGCCTGGCTTTCCTTTCCCGGTCCAGGCACGCAAGGTTCGGCTCGCCGGGGCTTATTTCAATTCATCTCCCCTCGTCACATCGACCGAGGTGATCCATGATCGCGCCGCCATCGAGGTCCTGCGCGGCTGCACCCGTGGGTGCCGCTTCTGCCAGGCCGGTTACATCAGCCGCCCGATTCGGGAACGCTCCGGTGAAGAGATTATCCGCATCTCCCGGGAAATGATGAAAACCACCGGCCAGGACAACCTTTCGCTTTTGTCACTTTCCACCGCGGATCATAAAAACCTGCCCGGGATCATCGATGGCCTGCTCACGGACTGGGATCGTTCGATCGGAATTTCACTGCCCTCCCTGCGGATCGATGGATTTGACCTTCGTGTGGCGACACGCCTGGCGGAGCTGCACCAGTCTGGATTCACCTTTGCGCCGGAAGCCGGAACGACACGCCTGCGCAAAGCCATCAGCAAAGATCTCGGCGAGCGTGAAATCATGGCCACGCTCGAGGGGGTTTTTCAGCGTGGCTGGCAGACCATCAAACTCTATTTCCAGATCGGGCTGCCGACCGAAACCATGGATGACCTGGATGGGATGGCTGATCTGGTGTGCCGGTTCCGGGATCTGCTGGTGCGGAAAGTCCGCAAGCGCCCCAAACTGAATGTCTCGGTCAACCCGCATGTGCCCAAGCCTTTCACCCCATTCCAGTGGTTCGGGCAGGATGACCTCCCCACACTCAAGGAAAAGACCCGTTACCTCAAGCGCATTTTCCCGCGAGGCCCTGTCTCTTTGAGCTGCCACGAGCCGGAATTATCCGTTCTCGAGGGGGTGATGGCGCGCGGGGACCGGAAGGTATCCCAGGCCATACTGCGTGCCTGGCAGCTCGGGTGCCGTTTTGATGACTGGCGGGAAACCTTCCAGTACAGCCGTTGGCTCCAGGCTTTCGAGGAAACCGGCATCGATCCCGGCTTCTACAATCAGCGGGAACGCGGCGAGGATGAAATCTTCCCTGGGAAGCCATCTCCTGCGGGGTCGAGCGCGAGTACTTCTGGCTCGAATGGAACCGCGCCCTCAAAAACAAGGCCACTTATGACTGCCGGGACCGCCGCAGCTGCACCTTGTGTGGAATCTGTACCGAAGACTACCGGCATGACCTCTATCCACCATCGTTTCACACAGAAGGCCCTTCCCTGGTCGATCTGGTCCGGTCGCACCCAGATATGGAGGAAAGCACACCGCATCTGTGCTCCCCTGTGCCACAAGAAACCCCGGAGGCACCCGATGAACTTCTCGATACCCCCCCAGGCAGCGAACAGCGCAGGACCCTTCGTTTGTGTTTTTCAAAAAAGGGAGTTTCACGCTGGCTCGGGCAGATCGACCTCCAGAAAACACTGATTCAGACCTTTCGCCGGGCGGAACTGCCCCTGGCAACCTCCCAGGGTTTCAATCCACGCCCGATTCTCTCCTTCGCCATGGCCCTTCCAGTGGGGGTGGAGTGTTCCGGTGAATGGGTCGATGTCACCCTTTGCACGGATGATGAAATGGAATCACTCCCACTGGATTCACTGATTGAGCGGTTGAACACCGTTTCTGCTCCAGGGATTGCCTTTCAGTCAGGGGAATGGATCCCCCCCGATGCCCCTTCTCTGGCCCGTCAGGCATCCCGCCTGGAAGGAACAGTCCGCTGGCTCGATGGCACACCCGACCCCGAAGGCATTTTCGCAACGCTTTCAGAAGGAGTAATGGAATTCAGGAAGTCCGGGAGGCTTGTCTCCCTGCGCCCGGCCCGTGAAGAAAAACCAGCCCGCGAAGTGGATCTGGCTCCCTTTATCGAGAGTCTGGAGCTTGAAAAACAGGATGGACTTCCACTTTTCAGAGTGAGCCTGCGGATTCTGGGTGGGCGCACCATCCGTGCCGATGAGGTGGTCCATGCCCTGGCTCATCCGCATCATCTGGACCCGGCTCCGATGGATGTCCGCAGAGGATGTGTCGAACTCGGCGAACAGATCGCCATAAGCCGGGCCTGAGCGAAACAACCGGACTCCGGAGAATTACCGGTATCGATTCCATTCCTCGATCATCGAGGGGATCTCGTTCGATGGAGAGCGAGGATGACCAGGTTCGGGCTGCTGGTCCGGTGGAACCACAATCGGTGCTGGCTGTGATGTTCCACGGCCATAGAGTTCCACTTCGATCAGAGGCTCATCCCGGTCGTCCGAGGCGATCTGCAATCGTGCACGCCGCAGGCCCTCCTGTGATGGATCAAAAGCGAGTGTCACCACACGGCTTTCACCCGGATTCAACACACCACCTCCTCCACCATTCACCAGCACAAACTCAGCAGTAGCAGGCCCGACCAGTACCGGCCCGGCCCCAGACAAGGTCAACACACGGTTTCCGTTGTTTCGAATCTCCACTGTCCGGGTGGCCGAAAGCCCGGCCGCCAGTGAACGGTACCCAAAATCGATCTCAAGCGGAGAGACATCGATTTCCGGTTCGAATCCAGTGCCACGCAGATCGACCTTGAGAAGAGGTTCATCTCCATCGTTGGTCGTAATCTCAAGCCGTGCGCTGCGTCCCCCGCCAGAAGAGGGGTCAAAAACCATCTGGACTTCACGCACCTCCCCGGGATTGATGGGGGTTCCGGTCAGGGCGGGAATGGTCGAAATAAATTGGAAGTCATCCGGATGCTGGCCATATTTCAGCAACCCCGGGGCGGTGAAGGTCAGCGGCTGGTTTCCAATATTGCCGATAAGAACCCGGCGGATCGGAGAGGCGCCCGCAGAAACCTCCCGGCCGGGGAAATTGACAACAAACGGGAATATTTCAATCTCCGGGGCAGTCCCGGTCCCTGTGCCGCTCAGGATGACCGTTACAGAGGGTTCATCCCGGTCATCTGTGGTGATCTCGATCTGGGCCGGGCGCGGATATAACGAGCCTGGGTCAAAAACAACCTGAACCAGGCGGCTCAACCCTGGCGAAAGAGGATCCAGCAGGGTCTCAGTTGGCGACACAATCCGGTAATCACCGGTAGCAGCACCTTGCAGAGCGATCCCTGCACCCGTGAAATTCAGATCGATGCTTCCATGATTGATGATCAGAAATCCCTGCGGAGCTGAGGCGCCCGCCGCCAGATCCCTCGATCCAAAATCCAGCAACTGCGGAGTCACTTCGATTTCCGATTCAAGCCCCCGGCCATACAGTTCAACCACAGTCTCAGGCTCATCCCGGTCATCTGTGGTGATGACAATCCGTGCCCGAAGGAGCCCGTCACGTGCAGGTGTGAAAACCACTCCGAGCTGGCGTGAAGCACCCGCAGCGAGAGGACTGGCATCCGGAGGGGAAACAAAGCTGTAGCTGGAAGCAGCGGAGCCTTGGAGAACAATTCCGCCACCGGTGAAGTTAAGGTCCCTGCTCCCGAGGTTCCTGATGGTGATCGTTCGAGGAGCCGACGATCCATCCGCCAGATTCCGGTAGCCGAAATCGATTTCGAGTGGAGAGACCTCTATTTCCGAATCCAGCCCGGTCCCCGCCAGTCCGACTTTGACCAGGCCTTCATCGATGTCATTGGTGGTAATTGCCAGATGGGCGTTCCGTGGCCCTGCATTGACTGGATCGAATACGATCTGGACCTCACGAATCTCGCCGACCGCAATGGGTGTTCCAATGAGAGGCGGAAGCGATGTCGTGATCTTGAAATCCCCGTGATGAGGCCCGGTCACACCCACTCCGGCGCCAGAGAAAACCAGAGGAGCGGTTCCAACATTCCCGATCCACACCTTTTTGGCGGCCGAGGGTCCTGCAGCCACCTCCCGAGCTGGATAGTTCAGGTTCATCGGGAAGATCTCAATTTCAGGATAGCTGCCGGTCCCGGTTCCAGAAAGAAGGATGCTGGTTGCCGCGTTATTGCAGTCATCACTGAACAGGGTCAATGTGGCGGTGCGCAGATAAAGATTAGACGGGTCAAATGCCAGCGACACATCACGGCTCTCTCCAGGAAGGAGAGGCTGGCTCAGCACGGACAGGGGTGTCAGCAGATTGAATTCACCCGCTGCGGCACCGGACAGCGACACAATCGGATCCACAAACCGCAGCTCACGGCTGCCGGTGTTTCGAATCTGGATTGCAAGCGGAGTGCCGGGTCCCGCGCCCAGGTCCCGGTCTGCAAACACCAGAGAGGCTGGCGCAACCTCGATCTGCGGATCGACTCCCCTCCCGATCAGGTCCATCTGGACCGCAGGCAGGTCACAGTCATTGGTTGTAATTTCGAGCCGCGCCCGGCGCACTCCCACCTTTGAAGGGTCGAAGGCAATCACCAGCTGGCGCTGCATCCCTGCCCCTAGCGGATCGGTCGTATCGAGGATGCGGTATTCGGCTGCAGCAGGCCCGGTCAGATGGTAGCCGTCACCGACGAAACGAAGGTCACTGTTTCCAAGGTTGTGGACCATGATGGTTCGTGTTGATGAAGCATCCGCACAGATATCCGCAAAGCCGAAATCGACCTCCTCCTGGGGCGGATCGAGCGCCAGGATCGGCTTCAGGCCGTTCCCCACCAGCGCGAGATCCTGTATGGATTCATCCGCATCATTGGTCAGGATACGCAGCCGCGTGCTTCGACGCCCGAGAGTGAGAGGGTCAAACGCAACCCGGAACGACCGTGTCTGGCTGGGAAGAATCGGTGAAGCGACCAGGCTGGCTGTGGGATCGAGAATGACAAAATCAGCCGGATTCAACCCCTGGCGGACAATCCCCGGTCCGTTAAAAGTCAACGGCTGGTTGCCGATATTCCGGATCACAATCCTGCGGGATGCACTCTGGCCACTACAGACTTCCCAGTCCCCGAAGAAGAGATTGGGTGCTTCGATCTGAAGCTCCGGCGCGGTTCCTGTTCCGGTCCCGCTGAGAATGACAGTGGCTGTCGCTTCATCGCAGTCATCACTGTTGATCACCAGAACACCTGGGCGGTGATGAAGAGACGAAGGATCAAAAGCCAGATCCAGTGTTCGGCTCTGTCCCGCCGGAAGTGAAGTGGTCAATCCGCTCACAGGGGCAATGATCTGATATTCTGCGGATGCCTCACCCATTACCTCGATTCCCAGCCCAAGGAAGTTCAAGTCACGGTTCCCTTTGTTTGTAATCACAACAGACTGGGCTGAAGATGGGCCATCGGCCAAATCCCGAGATCCAAACTCGAGGATATTTTTCGATATCTCGATTTCCGGGCCGATCCCACGCCCCTGGAGAGGAACCCGCATGAGGCCCTCATCGCAGTCATCGCTGCTGATTACCAGTCGGGCGCGCCGAACCCCTCCTTTTTCAGGGTTGAAGGTGATCGCAATCTCCCGATCCCCGCCCGGCTGGAGCGGCAGAAGCAGACCCGGGATGGAATGCAGAGAAAATTCACTGGCCGCTGGTCCTTCCAGAGAGATCCCCATCCCCTGGAAATTCAGCGCACGATTCCCGAGATTCCGGATGGTGAAAGTTCCGGTCCGGGAGGCATCCTGGCAGACATCCACATACCCGAAATCCAAATCTGTCGGGTTCACATCGATCTCGGGATCGAGACCAAAACCGCCCAGGGGGATAATGACAAGCGGTTCATCGCTGTCGTCGGTGGTGATATACAGCCCGGCATTCCTGGGTCCTGATGCAGTGGGATCGAACAGGATCGGCACATCCCGCCAGGCCCCCGGAGGGATGGGCAGGGCAGCCAGATCGGCAGCCGGACTCGCAAGATCGAAATCATTGGCCTCTTTTCCAAGCACCTCGAGACCTATGCCGGTAAAGACCAGGGGTTGATTTCCGAGATTCTCGATTCGAATCGAGCGTGTGGGAGCTGGCCCCCCACAGACATCCCAGGACTCGAAATAGACAGTCTTTGGAAGCACCCGGATTTCCGGTGCGTTGCCTGTGCCGGTCCCCGACAGGACCACCGATGCGGTGGCTTCGTCACAGTCATCGGTAAAGAAGGCCAGACTGGCTTCCCGCAACCCGAAGGAGGAGGGATCGAACTGCAGGGTGACCTCACGGCTGGCTCCCGGTATCAGCGGGGCTGTCAGCCCGCTGGTGGGAGCGATGATGTGGTATTCCGCCGATGCCTCGCCCTGGAATGCAAACCCGGCGCCCAGGAAGTTGAGGTCGATATTCCCCCGATTGAAAATGGCGATATTGTGGGGAGCGGAAGGCCCCGCAGTCATTTCCCGCGTGCCGAAATGGATAAATGCTGGAGACACCTCGATTTCAGGCGCGGCTCCTCTCCCATACAGGGAGATACGCAGCAGGCCTTCATCGCAGTCATCGGATTGAATGACCAGGCGTGCACGGCGCAAACCGGAGGTGGATGGATCAAACCGAATCACCAGCTCACGGGTCATTCCAACCGGAAGGGAGTCATTCAGCCCCTGTGTGGGAGAAAGGATCGAATAATCTCCCGCCGCTGGACCGCTGATTGAAATCCCGTTGCCGATAAACTGAAGCGGACGATTCCCCAGGCTCTCCAGGGTGACTGTCAGTGTGGCCGAAGCATGGCAGACACCCTGAAAACCGAAATCCAGTTCTTCTGTGGAAACTGCAATCTCGGGATCCAGGCCTGTCCCCAGGAGGAGGACATTCTGCGTGGGCTCGTCTGCATCGTTGGTCGTGATCAGTATCCGGCCGCGTCGCTGGCCTGTGGCACGGGGGTCAAAAACAACCGGTATCTGGCGGCTTGCACCCGGCAGGATCGGGCTTGCAACCAGAGTGGCGGTCGGAGTGAGGATCCGGAAATCGGCTCCATGAATCCCTGAGAGTTCGATGCCCTTGCCGGTAAACACCAGGGGCAGATTCCCGATATTCCTGATGGTGATCGACCGCGCTGCACCTGGCCCGGCACACAGATCCCATCCACCAAAATCCAGTATCTTCGGATGAACATCGATTTCCGGAGCGGTTCCGGTTCCAGTGCCGCTCAGGATCACTTCAGCAGTGGCTTCATCACAATCATCGCTGGTGATCACCATCGTGGCATCACGAATGCCGAGAGAAGAGGGATCGAAAACAACCGAAATGACCCGGGTCTCCTCAGCTGGAAGAGGGGCAGTCAGTTCGGTGGTGGGATTCAGAATGAAATACTCCGCCGAAGCCTCGCCGATCACATCCACACCCGAACCGGTGAAGTTCAGATCGCGGTTCCCCAGATTGCGGATCACCACATTCTGGACCGCTGTCGGCCCATCGGCGATATCCTGAAGGCCGAAATTGAGCGCTGCTGGTGACACATCAATTTCCGGATCGAGGCCTCTTCCATATAAATTCAGATGAATAGCTGGAGTATCACAGTCATCGCTGTGGATTCCCAGGCGCGCACGCCGCAATCCGATTTCAGTTGGATCGAATGCAACAACCACATTCCGCTGCCTGCCTGGAGGCAAGGGTGTATTCAGCACATCACTGGCAGGCGACACGATCCGGTAATCCAGGGCCATCGGACCATCGATGAAGATCTGCTGGCCAGTAAAGATCAGAGCGCGATTTCCCGTATTGCGAATGGTGACTGTCTGGGTGCTGGAGGCCTCACAGACATCCACGAAACCATAATCCAGCTCCAGCGAGGAAGGCAGAACCTCGATCCGCGCCTCCTGGCCGATCCCCTGCAGCAGCACATTGACTGCCGGCTCATCGGCATCATTGGTGAAAATGGTGATATTGCCGCGATGGGAACCCCGCCGGAATGGATCGAAAACCACCTGCACCAGGCGTTCCTCTCCGGGAAGGATCGGAGTGGATATCAAACTGGGAATATCTGAAAGGATCTGGAACTGGGAGCCGCCGCTGCCCCCCTTGAGGATCCCCTGCCCTGAAAAGGCCAGAGGGAGATTCCCGATGTTCTCAATTTTTACAAACTGAGCCGCGGTCGGTCCGGCGCACAGATCCCAGCGCCCGAAATTGACCGCCAGCGGAGTGACCCGGATCTCCGGGGCATTGCCGGTGCCCGTTCCCACCAGGCGAACTTCCACTGTCGGCTCGGTGCAATCATCGGAATGGAATTCGAGCGTGGCTTCACGGACCCGCAGCGATGAAGGATCAAAGGCGATCGAAAAGAGGCGGCTGGCGCCCGGAACCAGAGGATCCGCCAGGCCGGCTGTCGGGGAGAGGATGATGAACTCCGCTGAAGCATCTCCCACCAGATTCACACTCGTGAAATTGAGGTCCGTCATTCCAAGGCTCCGGACCACCAGGTTTTGCGGCGGGGTGGGGCCCGCATCGATATCCTGATCCCCAAAAGACAGCACCATCGGATTGACATCGATTTCCGGATCGACACCTTCACCCTGGAGGTAAACAAGCACCACCGGTTCATCCGGATCATTTGAAAGGATCTCGAGAAAAGCCTCTTTGGTACCGGCAGAGATCGGAGCAAATGCCAGAACCAGAACTCGCGTCGAGCTGGGCGGGAGATTGGCGGCCAGATTCTGTGTGGGCGAAACAATCAGGAACTCGGAAGATGCTGGCCCGATAAATCCGATCGAGCTGAACACCAGATCAGCACGCCCCATATTCCGTATGACCACTTCGAAGGTGGTCGAATCCACTGCATCACAGAATCTCTGCTGCCCGAAATCAAATGGCCCTCCAGCCACATCGATCTCCTGCGGGAGCCTGATCGCGAAATACCCCAGGCTTGAAACCCGGCAGGTGATGGTATTGCGAAGCGTGTCGAGCGCCTGTACGGGAACATCGGCCCAGGGGCCGGCCGGTGAGGATGCGTGGTAAAGCCTGAGACCGGATTCATAGAGGGTTCCGATCTCCGAATCCAGATACTGGAAAGTGATTGTGGCTGATGAAAAGCCGATGCGGTCACTGGAGAGATGCCAGAGAACTGCCGCCAGATCGGTCCGGGTGCCATCCCCCAGATTTGAAATCCCCTGATTGCTGCGGGTGAGACTGACCGAAACCTGGCTGGATGCAGCCGGGCCGGCATCAAAACCCACCCAGCTCGCGCCACCGGACGAC
>LMZT01000103.1 GCA_001567115.1 Candidatus Hinthialibacteria bacterium OLB16
GATTTTTTTTAATTTCATTTTATGTGATGGCAAATCCAGCAGGGCTTACATCACTCTGAAAGGAGAGGGTGACTCTCAAGCCGATTGCGGGCATAATCCCCCTGCCAATTCCGATGGGGCCGTCAAGGAAGGGATGAAATAAGTCATTTGCTTGAACTGCCCATAACATGACTGAAAAAACATCTGAAGAGGAAGTCGAATAATCTGCCCATCCGCAGACAGGATTAGCGGATAAAGTTTTAAATTCTGGACGAGACAAGACCATGATCCCACGTTACAGCCGTCGCGAAATGTCAGCCATCTGGAGTGACCAGAACAAATTCAAAACCTGGCTGCAGGTTGAGCTGGCGGTGTGCGAAGCCCGCTATAACAGAGGGGAAATCCCGGAAGAGGACTGGAAAACAATCCGTAAGAAGGCGGGATTTACAGTCAAGCGGATCGAAGAGATCGAAGCGGAAGTGAAGCATGATGTGATTGCTTTCCTGACTGCAGTCGCCGAAAAAGTCGGCCCCGCTTCTCGCCACATTCATGTTGGAATGACTTCAAGTGATGTTCTGGACACCTCACTGGCGATCAACCTGGTCGAATCGGCGAAACTGATTCGTCAGGGGCTGGAAAAGCTGCTTGGAACACTGCGCCATCAGGCGCTGATTCATAAATACACCCCCTGCATGGGGCGCTCGCATGGAATTCATGCCGAGCCAACCACCTTTGGCTTGAAGCTGGCAGGCTGGTATTCTGAGGTCAAAAGGGACCTGGAAAGACTGGATTCCGCCACAGACCACATCGCCGTCGGGCAGATCAGTGGCGCAGTGGGAACCTGCGCGCACCTGGATCCGGCGATCGAAGAGGCGGCATTAAATTTACTGGGCTTGCAGACCGACCCGGTCAGCACCCAGGTCATCTCCCGTGACCGCCATGCCTGGTTTTTATCGGCCCTGGCAGTGATCGCGGCCACCTTGGAACGGATCGGGACAGAAATCCGCAACCTGCAGCGCACCGAAATTCTCGAAGTCGAGGAATATTTCGATGTCAACCAGAAGGGATCCTCGGCCATGCCGCATAAACGGAACCCGATAACGGCAGAGCAGATCTGCGGCCTGGCGCGTGTGGTGCGTTCCAACCTGGTGGCCGGCCTGGAGAATGTGGCGTTGTGGCACGAGAGGGATATCACTCACTCCTCGGTGGAAAGGGTCATCCTGCCGGATTCCTGCATTCTGGTCGATTACATGCTGGCCAGAATGGCTTCACTGGTCGAAAGGCTGATCATCTACCCGGGAAACATGCAGGCGAATATCGACAAGACACTGGGGCTGATTTATTCCCAGCGGCTGCTGCTGGCCTTGACCGAAAGCGGCATGACCCGGGAAAAAGCCTATAAGATTGTCCAGACCAGCGCGATGAAAGCCTGGCAGGAAAAGGTCGATTTCCGGGATCTGATCCGCAAGGACCCGGAGGTTCGCAAGTCACTGGGAAAGGCTGTTATAGAAGGGTGTTTCTCGCAGGGCTTTTATTTCAAGAGCGTCGATCACCTGTTCCGCCGCGCCGGGCTGGAGGGATGTGAATCGGCCCCCGGCCCGAAATAGTCGAAATAGCTGCGCGATGTTTCCCACAGGCGCAGGCGATGCAGGCTGCTTTCGGGAAAGACCCGGTCGAGGATTTTCCAGAAGGTCATGACCATATTTTCGGAACTGGGATTGAGATTCCGGAACTCTTCAGTGTCCAGGTTGAGGTGGACATGATCGAAGCGCTGCAGAATTTCCTTTTGAATCAGACTGTCGAATAAGCCGATATCGATCAGGCAGTCGGTCTTCGGATCGGGATGCCCTTTCAGGGTCACCTCGAGGACATAATCATGCCCATGGCCATGGGGGTTGTTGCATTTTCCGAAGACCGCCCGATTCTCTTCATCCGAAAGGGCGGGATTATGGAGACGATGGGCGGCGGAAAAACGATATACGCGAGTGAGATAGATCATGGAGCCTTCACCTCGATATTCAGCGAAAAAATCCGGGTTCTCAAACAGCTGAACTTCCTCCAGACGGACATGTTCAAGGCTGCCGGCCATTTCCTCCCAGACAAAAGTCGCCAGGGTTTCAAGAGTCGGCCAGCGCCGGCGCAGCTTGGGGACTTCGATGTTGATATGGCGGTGATCGAGCTGCTCCTCGATCTTCTCCCGCATGATGCGGTCGATTTCCTTGATGTTGATGACCCAGTCGCCATTCTCATCGATCGGGCCGGCGACAGTCACACGGATATCATAATTATGCCCATGCGCATGGGTGGCAGCGCTTTTCCCGAATGTGGCTTCGCGTTCGGCCGGCGACAGGGCATCAAGGGTATAGGAATGAGCCGAAGAGACCTCGATCTTGCGGGTCAGATGAACTTCCTGCCTGTCCATGGTCAGAGCCTGCCGCTTTCTGCACAGCCTGGGAATGCATACCTGAAATCCGAACAGCAGGGCATGGATCGCCTCATGATTCTACTCCCGATGATAGTGCCGCCCCAGGGCTGCCGGGGCATGTGAACGCCCCGCGGCAAAGACGAGGATGATCAGAGTCAGCAGGTAAGGCAGCATCTGAAGATATGGATAATTCTGCTTCATCCAGGGGATATTGCCAGCCTGCAGCAGGAGCTGGATGGCGGTTGCGGTCCCAAACAGCAGGGCTGCGCCAAAGACTCCGAATGGATTCCACCGTCCGAATATGACAATCGCCAGGGCGATATAACCTCTTCCATTGCTCATCTCTTCATTAAAGGTGTTCGAGAGCGAAAGGGAAAGGGATGCCCCCGCCAGACCTCCGAGCAGGCCTTCGATCAGAATGGCAATCCAGCGGACACGGTTCACCGGGATTCCGGCGGCATCGGCCGCACGCGGCTGCTCCCCCACCGCTGACAGATGGAATCCCAGGCGTGTTCTGCGGTTCACCACCATAATCAGAACCGCCAGGGCAATCGCCAGATAGGTGAGCAGTGTATGGGAAAAGAGCATCGGGCCAATGACCGGAATATCTCTCAGCATCGGGATGGGGAGTTCCTGAAAAGGGGAAATAGTTGTGGTCGAGCCGGTTGTTCCGAAAAAAGTTTTATACATGAAGCCGGTGATCCCGATGGCCAGAAAATTGAGGGCGGCGCCAGTCACGATCTGGTCATTGCGCAGGGTAATGCACATCAGCCCGAACAGGAACGCCAGCAGGATGCCTGCCATCATGGCGGCACAGACTCCAAGGCCGAGAGAATGGGTCAGAGCCACAGTCATAAACCCGGCAAAGGCCCCTGCCAGGACCTTGCCTTCCAGCCCGATGTTGATCAGGCCGGATTTTTCGGCAATCAGCTCCCCGAGGGCAGCCAGCAGCAGGGGAGTCGAGATGCGGACTCCGGACTGGAGGAAATATTCTGCCGAATCGATCAAGGTCATGCAGCTTCCCCTTCAATGGGTTCAGCCTGAAAACTGGAGGTCTTGAACTCCACCAGGAGCGCCAGAAGAATCACCAGGCCCTGAACTACTGAGACCATCACCAGCGGGACATCCAGCTCCCGCTGGAGAGTTCCGGCTCCCTGCTCGAGCGCCCCGAAAAAGAACGCGGTCGGGATGACTGCGATCATGTTCAGCCGTGCCAGCAGCGCCACCGCAATGGCGGTATATCCATAACCGGGGGAGTAGTTGTCATACACACGAAAGGTGATGCCACACACCTCGACTCCTCCACCCAGGCCCGCCAGCGCCCCGGACAGCGCCAGGTCAAAGCCCAGATGCGGTGCGAGGAGTACCCGGAATAGATGGATGCGACCGGATTCAGGCCGACCGCCCGCATTTTGAACCCCCAGGTGGTTTTGGCCAGCAGCAGGTGCAGCAGAACTGCCAGCAGGATTGCAATGGGCAAACCCAGATGGACACGATACCCTTCGAAAAGGCGTGGCAGGTGGCTTGCCAGGCCGATCGGAGCGGATTCAGGCAGGCCGGATGAGGATTCCTTGAGCGGGCCGCGCACCAGAGCGGAGAGCCAGTACAAGGCGATGAAGTTGAGCATGATGGTGCTGATCACTTCTGGAATCCCGCGCCAGGCCTTGAGCGCCCCCGCGATGCCACCCCACAGGCAGCCGGCCCCCACCGCAGCCAGCAGCGACATTGAAACTGCCAGCCATCCCGGCAGG
>LMZT01000104.1 GCA_001567115.1 Candidatus Hinthialibacteria bacterium OLB16
CTGAGGTCTGTTATCGCCGGGATGGAGGTCGACGGATCGAAGGTCAGACAGAAAAGGTCTGAAATATCGGAATTAAATGGTAGTCATACCAGACCACAGTCAGATCCCCATCCGGATCGGAAATCACCTTGGGGACATAACCATTATCCCCGGGATTGGCTTTGCTGGTCTGAGTCAGCCGGATATCACTCGGGCTGAATGAACCGCCATACGGCCGCATGTCGGCATAAATCTCGACATTGTTGATCCAGTTTCCCTGAGGGATGCAGTGCCGGTGATCATGCCAGACAACAAAGACTCCATCCGTTGAAGTGACCGCCAGGCTGGGATGCCTTCCTCCAACATGCAGGGAGCCAAAAGTCGAATTATCGATGGACTCCTCACTCGACCATCCCTGGCCGACCGACCAGTTCCGGTAGTAAACATAACTCGGGCTTCCCGGAGTGGTTGAAATCCCACCCGACCAGTAGGTGAAATGCACCAGCCCTTTTGAATCCACCGCCAGGATGCGATCGGAAGTCCGGCTGAGCTGATACTTGCGGGTTGTGTCGGTAATCTTAACTGCAGGGCCGAAAGGTGCCCCGAATCCCGGATGTGCGCAGCAGAGCATTCCCAGCATTAAACACAGGAAAAAAAACGAGCGAGTCCCTTCCCTGCAATGGTATGAATTTGAAGAAATGATGCCCATCGGCAGCTGCACCCTGTCCATCCGGAAGAAACCGGCTTTGTTATTTCCAGGGGCCGATCAGCCGGGAACGGTTTTCAATCGGAAGCCCGAACAGGCGCATGAACCCGCTGGCATCCGAGTGGCTGTACAGTGCTCCACTGTCGCCAAAGGTGGCCACACGAGTGCTGTAAAGGCTCATCGGAGATTCAGAGCCGATCGGAGTGCAATTGCCCTTGTACAGTTTGATCCGGACCTTTCCGGTGACCACTTTTTCGCAGGAATCATAAAAGGCATCGAGCGCTTCACGGATGGGGGTGAACCATTCACCATTGTAGACCAGTTCGGCATAGAGGATCGCAGCCTGCTGGCGAAAGAAGAGGGTTCGACGGTCATGAGTGAGGTGCATCAGCTCGCGATGGGCGGCATACAGCACAGTGGCTGCCGGGCACTCATACACCCCGCGTGATTTCATTCCCACCAGGCGGTCCTCGACAATATCGACACGCCCCACGCCATTTTCACCAGCGATCTGATTGAGCTGGTCGACCAAATCCACACCTCCCAGCTGTTTGCCATCGAGTTTGACCGGGCGGCCGTTTTCGAACTCGAGTTCGATGATCCGTGGCTTGTCCGGTGCTTTTTCCGGATCGGTGGTCAGGAGGAACATTTCCGGATCGGGTGCATTGGCTGGATCCTCCAGAATCCCTCCTTCAAAAGAGAGATGCCACAGGTTCCGATCCATGCTGTAAGGCTTGGCAGCCGTCACCGGAACCGGGATGTTGCGGGCCTTGGCGTATTCAATCGCTTCCTCGCGGGAGGTGAGAGTCCACTCCGGTTCGCGCCAGCAGGCGATCACTTTGAGGTCAGGATCGAGGGCTTTGTAGGTCAGCTCGAAACGTACCTGGTCATTGCCCTTTCCGGTCGCGCCATGAGAGACCGCATCGGCGCCTTCTTTGTGGGCGATTTCCACCTGCTTCTTTGCAATCAGAGGCCGTGCCAGCGAGGTGGCAAGGAGGTATTTATGCTCATACACCGCATCGGCACGGAGCACAGGGAGGATGAAATCATTCCATAATTCATCTTTAAGATCTTCTATATAGAGTTTTGAGGCTCCCGATTTGATGGCTTTTTCATGGAGAGGTTCAAGCTCCTCCCCCTGGCCGAGATCCGCAGCATAAGCGATGACTTCACATCCATAAGTTTCCTTCAGCCAGGGGATGATGACCGAAGTATCAAGCCCGCCGGAATAGGCCAGAACAACCTTTTTTACCTGTTTCATGGGATTCCTCTTTGTCGGTTAAATATGGTGAGAACGATACCATAGAAACCCGATAAATCGAAGGATCGGGGCTTCTTTCCGCACACAGGGCTGGTTACCATAAGTAGAAAATCAGATTCTGTGAGGTATCGGAAATATGGCAGAGACCATTTTCAGTAAAATTGTCCGTGGTGAAATTCCATGTGATAAGGTTTATGAGGATAATCTGTCGCTCGCCTTTAGAGATATCAACCCGCAGGCCCCGGTTCATATCCTGATCATCCCGAAAAAGGACCTGGAGGATATCTCAAAAATCGATACAGAAAGTGGGCTTCTCGAGCACCTCATCCGGGTCGCCAACCAGATTGCAGTGAGCGAGGGAATTGCCGAAAGCGGATATCGGCTGGTGGTGAACAAGGGAGCCCATGGAGGCCAGACAGTCAACCATCTGCATATCCACCTGCTGGGGGGGCGTCCATTGACCTGGCCACCCGGTTGAGGAACAGGTTCATTTCCTTCGATCAGGCTTCTTGAGATCCCATCTCCCGGGGAGGATAGGGGGGTAAAGAGGTCAGGCGTTGGTCTTCGATGGGGCCACCCGCAGTGAAATGGTACAGGCTCTGAAAATTCAGATTCTGAAAACCGAACAGATCATGGATGGGATCATCAAAAAACACCCGATGCCAGTTCCACGGATGCCTGATGCTTCGGCACAGAGATACAGGATCTGGCCAATCATCCCGGTTTCCCAGAACAGGTGGCGATATTTCCAGGCCCCCTGGGACTGGAGGACCGGTTCAAATTCCGCCACCATTCCCAGACTGAAGGCACTCGAACCGGCGATATCCTGGCCACAGCTGAGCCGTGCGGCAGCAGTGCGGGCATCTCCTTCAAGAAGCAGAAACAGATTCAACCACTCCGGCGCACCCTGGGCCTTTTTCCACAGGAAAGACCGTTTCATCGCCTTGCGCAAGGCAGCCTCACGGGCCGGGTTGCGTACCAGGCAATACAGCCCGGGTGGAATTCCCTCTACCAGATGAACAAACAGACACAGATCCACATGGCCCGGTCCGGGAAATGCCCCCCAGGGTGGAGAAATCAGCCCCTGGGTGCTGATGGATGGCACTGCCTGAGCAAGAATCGAATAGAAGACATCACGGGGAAGGCCGGTTTTTCCATCGAAAGCAACAGCGCTGCGCCGGCGCAGGATGATGTCTCTGGCACTCAGGCGGCCCTCAGGGAGCGGGATCGGGCCATCTGATTCTCGAAACACACTTTTTTTATTTTCATCGATGGATGGGACCGGGGATGTTTTCGGTTTTGCCGCCGCTACCGCCACTGCATCGATTCTGTCCCAGGGAACATGCTCCTGGCTGAGGCGGTTTGCCTGGCCCTGCCATTTGAGGGATTTGAAAACCTCCGCAGGTTTTGAAAGTGGAACCTCATGCGGATTGACCTCGATCCCACCCGGGACAACCAGCGCGACCAGATCCGGATGCTCCCTCTCTTCGGGGAGGAAATCCATTCCGCGATCGAGGCCGAACAAGGCTGCGACCTCCTCATCCGAGGATGTATCGAGCAGCAGCACCCGCCAGCCCAGCATTGCAGCGGAAAAAGACAGGGCTGCCAGGGCATGGCCGATATCATGCTGGCAGTATCGATAGGCGCGTTCCCCATACTTCCAGGCTTCCCGCCAGTGAATCGAAGACAGGCCCAGCAGAAAGCCATCCGCAGGGAAATCAGGAAAAGCTTTGGTCCAGAGTTCCCTGGGGATTCGGGAGCGAATTTCGAGCTGATGCTCACCTGGAGCATAATGACAGACCAGCCCTTCCCCGGGTGAAGGCAGGCCAGGAGGGAGAACCACATACCCCTCAGTGGGATGAAGGTTTCCACTCGAAGGGTTTACACGCAGCGCCCAGCGGCTGCCCTGATATTCCTTCCAGGCGGACAAGGCCATCGAATGCTCGAAGAATATGCCAAGGGAGCCCAGATCGAATGTGTGTGGTTCTATCCGGCTGCCACCGAGCAGCGCATTGAATGAGGGGAAGTCATCGCGGGCTGCAAAGGGGAGCTGGATCCTTGAACAACCCTCAAACCTCCGGAAGGGATCCGGCTGGTTGTCCCAGTCGAGAAAACCGGGACTGGCTGCATAACGGCGGAAGTGGTGTTTGGTGGCTTCGTGGTAAGCGATTACCTCCGCCAGCCGTGCAGCTTCCTCCGAACCACTGCCTGGCGGCTTCTTTTTACTGAAAAACATCCTGGACAGCCTCTCCCTCAGGATGGTGAATCACCCAGCGCGCGGGATGAAAGAAGACGCCATCATAAGTCCCCTGATAACGCCGTTCTTCGATGCGCGGGATGACTGAAAAGGACTCGGCAAAACTCCAGCAGTCCAGAAGCAGCCCGGCGATCGAGCCAACAATCAGCTCGAGTGTGTAGTTGCCCGGCATGAGGAGCAGGCAGTCAAATGTCAGATCAACCTCGAAGGTGCCTGGCGCAGGTTTGCGCAGTTCCTCCGGTGGAGTGCAGAGTGTCTGGCACACTCCCCTTGACCAGTTATCCAGAATCTTGATGGATATCGCGGGATACAGGATATCTTCATCCTCGCAAATCAGCGAGACGCGGATTGTAATCGGGGAAAACTGTCGAAAAACCCGCCCCTCATTTCCCTGCTCATCCAGGAAGCACACCTTTGTCACCCGCATCCGCTGATCCCCGAGGCGGTTGGTGACTGCATAGGGATTATCTCCTGAGCCGATCTGATAACGATGCTGCCAGACCAGGGCAGCATACTGGTAGGTGACCACCTTGGGCGGACCATCCATGAGGATGCCGCCATTGGACAGCATGATCACACGATCGCAGAAGTTTTCGAGGATATGCAGATCGTGGGAGACCAGCAGGATGGTTTTATTGCGGGCTTTGAAACGGCGGAATATGTCAACTGCAGTGTGCTGGAAAAGGGCATCACCGACCGCAAAGACTTCATCGAGAATCAGAATATCGGGATCGAGGTGGCTGGCAATCGAAAAAGCCAGACGTTGAACCATGCCGGTGGAATAGTGCTTGATGGGTGTGCGGACAAAGCGCTCCAAACCCGCATCCCTGAAGATCGCCTGCATTTCACGCTTGAGGCTTTTTTCCGAAAGGCCGAGGATGACCCCATTGAGCAATACATTTTCCTCGCCGGTCATGTCCGGGTGAAAACCAGCTCCCAGTTCAAGCAGCGAAGCGACCCTGCCACAGACCTGGATGTCTCCTGAAGTGGGGTAAGTGATTCCGGCAATCAGCTTGAGAAGGGTGCTTTTACCCGAGCCATTCGCTCCACAGATCCCCAGTGCCTGCCCCCGCTCAACTTCAAGATCGACCCCATCCAGGATTTTGAGAATATCCGCCTGGTATCCCCGCAACTTGCGCAGGATGAGTGATTTGAGGGAACGATCCTGGGCACTTCCAAGATAGTAATGCTTTGTCAGTCCTTTGAGACGTATCGAGAGGTGATCAGGCAGTTGGTCGCTCATGAAGATCGGAACACAATCTGAATGCAGAAAAACCTAAAAGGCTCCCTTGCCAAAAATGACTACCGGAACAGTGCGAACCAGGATCACCAGGTCCAGCAGGAAGGATTGATTCTGAATGTAGTAAAAATCATATTCAAGATTGGACTGAAGCGGGAGATTCTTCCTGCCAAGGATCTGCCAAAGCCCGGTGACGCCGGGGATGACCCGGAGGCGGCGTCTTTGCCAAGGCTCATAGCTGGCCACCAGGTGCGGCATCTCCGGGCGCGGGCCGACCAAAGTCATTTCACCACGAAGGACATTATAAATTTGGGGGATTTCATCCAGGGATGACCTCCTCAGCCAGGAGCCAAGCCCTCCGAGGACCCGGGGGTCTGAGGGGCCGGAAGGGGGAGCGCCATACTCATCCACATCCGGACGCATGGTGCGCAACTTGGCCATCCAGAACTCTTTCCCATCCAGTCCGACCCGTTTCTGCCAGAAAAGCCCGCTGGCCCCGCTCTTCCAGCGGATCAGTGGAATTAAAATGACACAGGCGCACAGGACCGGTATCAGGGTCAGCACACAGACCAGAATATCCAGCGATCTTTTCAGGAATTGATAACCGGCATGGGTGGCCCCCGGCCCGAGGTTGACCACCAGGATGCCATCGATCTCCTCGACACCTGCCGAGCGGTTCACCATGACTGTCGAAGGATCATCGCAGACAATGCGGAAGTGGACATTGGCATCACAACGGGATTCCGAGATCAGATTCAAGACATCGGCCTGGGAGAGGCTGCGGTCAGCAAACACAACCAGATCGATCCCACCCTGTTCGAGCACTTTCGGGAGCTGGTCGATGGATCCGACCACTTCCCTGGGAATGACCCCCCTTGGCATGGCCTGGCTCTGGCCGCTGTGCAGGACTCCAACGATCTGGTGTTCCCGGATCGAGGCATTATTGAGGCGCCGCCAGGTATCCAGGGCCAGATTTCCCGCTCCAACCAGAAGGGTCCTAACCCGTCCGTACCCCCGCTTGCGCAGCTGGATCTCCACCCAGCGGACAAAAGCACGGGACAGGAAAAGTGAGATGAAATTCAACACGCAGACAGTCAGAACGATCGATCGTCCAGGATCAAGAGATTCCTTGGTGAGGTAGCCAAATGAGAGCATCCCCATGGTGAACAATCCTGAAGCCTTGACCAGGTCCTTTCCCTGCTTGAGGGGAGCCACTTCGAGGGGGCGTGAATAGAGGTCGGAAAGCATGTTGGCGATCCACCACCAGACGACGACAAAGAAGAGGGTAATCAGATAGTTCTCGATGTGATTGATTGGCCAGGCGACCTGAAAGCGCAGAACGACCACCCCCAGCCACAACCCAGCGGACAGGATCCCATCCAGCAGAAGCAGCAGGTGAACTCCCCTGCGCCAGACAAACCGGGCTAGAGCATCCCCACGCGACCCAGCCAACGTGAGCAAAGGCACCGTAGTAGGAAGCGCGGGTTGCCGATTAGATATCTCTTCCATAATCTACGCGGCTCGATCCATAAACGATAAAGCCATTCCAAACCTGAACGTCCCATCCAGTCGGGGCAGCGACTCAATGATCCTCCATGATACTCGAAAAGTGCGCCAACAGACCAGTACAGCCTGATGCCCGGAGAATCGCGATGAGCATCGATCCATTTTTCCTGAGCGGGAACCCCCAAACCCACCAGAAGGAGGTCGGGAGGAGCAAGCTGCAATGGCCCAATCCAGGCACCTTCCTGCCTGAGATCCTCATATCCATCCTTGCAGAAAGTTATCTGTAAACCGGGGAAGGCGGCCACCATTTGTTCTCGAAGGTGTGCAGCCCCTCCGGGGGTTCCTCCCAGGAAGCCGACTGTCTTCTTTCTCCGGGCGCAGATTTCCATCACCTGGGGGAGAAAATCGGCGGCGGTGTTCCGTGCAGGACACCATTCCCCCAGAATTCTGCACCCCCAGCTGAATCCCCGCTCCATCGACATAAACAAGATCAGCGCTGGAGAGCAGTTGATGGATTTCCGGCTGGTCTGCCGCCTGGTTCGACACAGCCACATTCAGGTAAGCAAAATGGAGAGGCCCGGTTTGATCGAGAGCCTTTTCAAAACAGTCCAGAAGCTCGGTCCGGGTCAGTCGATGGATCCGAACCCCCAAAAGGTTCATCTCAGTTTCCGGATAAGGAACATTCCATCTCATGGCACATGGGATCATAGCAGGGAGATCGAGCGGGAAGGAAAGGGGATTCGTGGTTCAATGAATAGCGAAATATGGGTGGAAATAACATTGTTCCTCAAGTATTCTATTGTTCAGAGGGTTGGATGAGTTTCCATCCTCCGAAAAGAGAAGTCTGCTGGCCATTCATTACTGCCTGAGAAGGGATTACCGGTATGGCAACAGAACCGAGTCTGGTCCTGGAGGAGCTTCTGAGTCGGATTGGTGGTGACCGTGAGTTTGCGGTTGAACTGTTGAACGAATTTGTAGATTCACTCACCAGAGAAATCGCCGCCCTGCACCTTTCACTCGAAAAAAAAGATGCCGAAGGAATCCGTTACCGTGCCCATTCTCTTAAAGGATCGGCATTGAATCTGGCCGCCAGAGAGTTTGCCCGGTTGGCTTCGCTCTGTGAAAATGCCGCCAGGAATGGGCAGTTCGAGGAGATCGAAACGACTCTTCCCCTGTTGTCTTATGAGGCTGAAACGCTTCAATCCATTGTTCTCAGCCTGGGTTAAGGAACACACACCATGTCGCTCAGTGAAAAAATATCGGAAGCCATTAAAGAGGCAATGAAAGCGAAGGATGAAGTCCGGCTTCGGACTGTCAGAGGCATCCGTGCTGAAATCCTGAAAAAGGAAAAAGAAGGCAAAGGCTCACCCAGCGATGAGCAGGTGATCCAGTTGATCACCCGGCTCGTCAACCAGCACCGCGAAAGCATATCGATGTTCACCCAGGCCGGCCGGAAGGATCTTGTGGAATCCGAGTCGGCTGAGCTGGCCATCCTGCAGGAGTTTCTCCCGCCCAGCCTTTCGACTCAGGAAGTCGAAGTCATCATTGGGCAGGTGCTGTCGGAAATCGGGCCGGTTTCACCCAAAGATATGGGGAAGGTGATGGGCAAAGTGATGTTTGCCTTGAAACAGACCGGGAAGATTTTCGATGGAGGTGAAGTGAATCAGCTGGTCAAGGCGCAGATCGAAGGATAATCCCCCGAGCTGCGCCTTATTGTCACCGATTCGGCTGAATCCTCAGTCTTCAAGTCCCAACGCCCACTTGATTCCACCCAGCAGGTGAGCCTGGAAAACCGGGTTGGTCCAGACATCCTCGCGATGCCCCAATGAGGTAAAAAAACAGCGCCCTTTGCCATACTCATGGCACCAGGCAACTCCATAATCTCCAGTGGGGCCATACTGCAGATTCTTTTTGTTCATATCGGTTTTTGTGGTATCCAGCGAGAGGAGGACACGGAGTTTCTCGCGTGAATAGGGGGCTTTGAACTGGTAGATCTCATCCTGAATGGTCCAGGAGTCGCCCAGCATCCGAGTGGCAGGATGATTTTTATCATCCACTTTGATGGTCACTGCGGCATCATTGGCTCCCCAGGGGTGGCTGACAAAATAGGCTCCGACAATCTCTCCGAACTCCGGCCACTTATAAAAAGTATCCGAAGCTGCATGGGCGCCGATAAAGGCCCCTTTGCCTGATTTGATATAATCAAGGAACGCTTCGCGCTGCTCCGGAGTGAGCAGATCGATGTCTTTGCCATCTTTGGCTGTGGTGGTGTAGAAAAAAACTGCATCATACTGGGCCAGCTTCTCTCCAGTCAGGAAAGACAGGTCGATTTCTTCCGGTTTCAATTTCCACAGGTTCATGCAATCCGCTTCGAAGACACCGGATTCTTTCCCCATTTTTGCCAGAGTTTCCTCACAGAGTCCCAGACTGGAATGCTTGAATCCTTCACTGAAAGTGAGAACAAGAATTTTTTTCATGGCTCCCTTCTCCTCAGCCCCAGCCGGTGAAAATCCAGCCAGTAAAACCATCGCCACCAGAACGCTGATATTGAACCTGAATGTTTGCATCCGTCTTTTTTCCTCCTTGCAGAAGATTCCGAAAAACTGCCCTATGGGGTGACCGGAAGGCGCTCAACCTTTTCGATCTGCCCAAGGATGATACCGTTATCTTTATATTTTTTCAGCATGAAATGGGTTGAAGTGGACTGGATATGCTCGAGTGTGGCCAGTTTTTCGAAAACAAAATAGGAGACATCCTGGATGCTGTGGCCTTCCACGACAACCAGCAGATCATAGGCTCCTGAAACCAGGTAGAGCGAGCGGACCTCGGGGAAACGGTAAATTCTTTCCGCGATTTTATCGAACCCGACTCCCCGCTGAGGGGTGACTCGAACCTCAATCATGCAGGTGACCTTGCCATCGCTGGTCTTGGCGGGGTCGGTGACTGCACGATAGCCGAGGATGACTTTTTCATCCTCCATTCGCTTGATGGCGGCATGGATCTCGGACGGGGCGACTCCAAGGAGATCGGCAATGCGTTCATCCGCCAGGCGTGCATTCTGTTCGAGCAGTTCGAGGATCTGTTCATCCAGGCTGCGTTGAGTGTTTTTTTTCTTTTCGGCCATCCGTCATCCTCCAGGATACATTCTCAACCGGGATCGGGCTGGAAAGATCATACCCCGCAGACAACACCATGGTAACCAGCCTTGGAAAACGGACCGTTGCCTCCCCGACCCCTCAGGTCCGGTACAGCTGCCCTTTCGTGGGAGGCTCAGAAAAAAAACTCGTTGATAATCTTCGCAATCCTGCTCTAATTCTCTGTGGAGCTGTGGATCCTGGGGAATATTCTTCCCGGTCTGTCCGGGGATATGAATCACGTTTGGAAAAGCAGTTTTTTTCGTGGCACGGATCGGAGCAGGATTCTGGCGCCTTGCAGAACCGCTTCATGCGAGGAGAAAAAAAATGGATGACCAACCAACCCCCCAGATTCCATCCGAAGCGATCCGGAACACAATCACCAACACAGGGCTTTCTATTGAGGCTCTCTCTCAAGAGGCTCCCGTCCTGCTGATTTTTCTCAGACACCTCGGGTGCACCTTCTGTCGTGAGACTCTTTCCGATATTCGTGAGAAACGGGATTATTTAACCAGAAAGAAAATTCAACCGGTCTTCGTCCATCTGTCTCCTGAGGAGAAAGCAGCACCGATTTTTGAGAAATATTCGCTTGGGGATGTGCCTCGAATCAGCGACCCGGGAAAGGCGCTGTACCATGCTTTCGGATTGCAGCGAGGGAGAATATTGCAGCTCCTTGGCCCGCGAGTGTGGTGGAGGGGATTTGTAGTGGCCATCCTGAATGGACATGGATTCGGCAGGCTGATGGGCGATGGGTTGCAGATGCCAGGTGTGTTCCTGATCTATAAAGGGAAGGTACTGAAAGATTTCCGCCACAGGACAACGGGAGACCGCCCCGATTATGAAGGCATGGCGGAATACGAAAGCACTCACTGAGGCGGCCAGGCGGATAAAGCACCCCCTTAAGCAAGCGGCAAGTTCCGGACTCATCAAGTCAAGGCAACCCGTAAGCAGGTGGGTTGACCCTGTCCAAGGGAAAGGTACATTTTCATTATCAAAAGAAAACTGCGGGGGTAATAATGGCGCAAAAAATCTGCCTGATACCCGGTGATGGAATTGGGCCTGAGGTCGCCCATTCCGCACGGGAAGTGATCTCTGCCTCTGGAGCAGCGATCGAGTGGGTCGAGCTCCCGGCGGGGGCTTCGGCTCTCGAAACCCATGGGGCGGTCCTTCCCGAGGAGACAATTCAAGCAATCGAATTCCATAAGGTGGCGCTCAAGGGGCCAGTCACCACCCCTATCGGAAAGGGTTTCACGAGTGTCAATGTCGGTCTGCGCAAACGCTTGAATCTGTATGCGGCTGTGCGTCCGGTCCGGAACCTCCCGGGAATTCAGTCACGATACGAGAATGTCGACCTGGTAGTGGTCCGTGAGAATACAGAGGGGCTTTATTCGGGGATTGAAAACGAGATTGTGCCGGGGGTGGTCCAGAGCCTGAAAATCGCGACCCGCCTGGGTTGTGAACGAATTGCACGGTACGCGTTTCAATATGCCCGCCTGAGAGGGCGCCATCGTGTAACTGTATTTCACAAAGCGAACATCATGAAGAAATCGGATGGATTGTTCCTGGAATGCGCCCGCCAGGTCCATGCGGCTGAGGGTGCCGGCATCGACTATGATGAGTTGATTATCGACAATGGCTGCATGCAGCTGGTTCGGGATCCCTCACGGTTCGATGTGGTGCTGATGGAAAACCTGTATGGCGACATTGTCAGCGACCTGTGCGCCGGGCTGGTCGGAGGGCTGGGAGTGGTCCCCGGGGCCAACATCGGGGATACCTGCGCGGTGTTCGAGGCTGTCCATGGCAGCGCGCCCGACATTGCAGGAAAGAACCTGGCAAATCCACTGGCCCTGATCATGAGCGGGGTGATGATGCTCAACCATATCGGGGAGACCGAATGCGCTGACAGAATCAAAACAGCCTATAACACGCTCCTGGCCGAAAAGAACCCGGATTGTCTCACACCGGATATCGGCGGCAGGGGTGGAACAACCCAATTCACCCAAGCCTGATCAGGACCATGCAGAAATAATCTGGCCACGGCACTCAAGTGCATGGAGAACCGGTTCAGAGAGGCGACTCCAGAACATATAAGGCTCTCCCAACCCGCTGGCCGGGGCGATTATATTGCAGAGGATCGAATCCTCTGTCCGGCAGCACGGCTGATACCCCATCAGCGCCAGGCGTCGTTTCAGATTGACTTCGATGGGATCTCCCTCCTCTGGAATCCAGAACGGGACCGCCAGGCAGACTCTTCCGCCGGGTTTGAGGATGGTACGGATTTCCGCAAAGGTCGGGATGTACAACCTCTCGAGTGATTTGGCGAGTGAAATCGCAGTTTTTCGGGGCACCGGCCCTCTGAGAGGGGGGCCAAGGTCACCTTCCCCGACAACCGCATCGAAGGACAACGGCCGGAAAGAGAGCGACAGCTGACGGGCATCGACACGAGTCAGGCCTTTCACCAGTTCCGGGTTGCGTGTTGAGCCAGTCCGAAACCATTCGAGGTTTTCACGGCTCTGATCGAGGGCTTCATCACGGAAATCGCTCCCCCAGACACAGAGTTTCAATGCCAGCCCTTCGATGAGGATGACACCGGATCCACAGAATGGATCCAGGAGGGTCTTCATGTTTTGTGTGCGAGCCAGATTGACCATCTGGCGGGCCAGTTTGGGTGGGAGAAGTCCACGGCGCTGGGGGCGGTTCGGCTTGCCGATATCCCGGTCGGCATATTCTTCCGGGGAGAAGATCCATTCGGTTTTTCCATAACGAACCTCACTCCCCTCGCGCCAGAGGCATACTTCGGCGCCACCCCGCTGGAGGACATTTTGAAACACCCTGGAAGGAACCACCTGTGTATCCCCCGGGATGGTGCGCTCTTCCCTGCCACGTGCTGTGGGTGATCGTTAATCAGGTCTTTGATGAACTGGCGGATTTCTTCCCGTTGCAGGGCAAGATCTTCTTCCAGGGTGGAAACCGCCCAGGGTCCTTTCGGCAGGAACACCTTTCCTTTTTGGAAATTTTCACGAAAAGAAGGTGGGTCCTCATCCCAGCAGTAGATGGCGCGGATTGTTCCACCCAGCTGATTGCAAAAAGACGCCAGGCCACGGTGAAAAGGGAAATCCCGTATTTCTGCCAGAGAATCAGACAGTGGTTCCGGTTTCAGGCCCCATGTTGCCGCCACCTGCCGCAATTCGAAGAAACAGATCTCCCATTCACGTCCGAGCTGAAAAACGATTCGTGCCATAAGTCCTACACGATAACTGAAAGTGCTATGGTTCTACAGGGAGTCCCCACTGAAACCGATGGCGCTCAGGATTATTCCTTTCCAGCAGGCAATCTGTTATTTGCTGCCAGCAGTTCTGGCGATGGCTCTGGCCTGGTTCGGAATGGACCGGTTCGCTGCCCAGAATCTGTATCCACGCCCGGATGCGCTTGAATACGCATTGAGTGCCAGCTCCCTTTACCATGGCGAGGGCTTTGTCCTTCGCCTGGGGAGCGATGCTTTTTATCCACCCCGTTACACCCCCGGATATCCATTCCTTCTGGCTGGGTGGTACCTGATCACCGGCCCGCATCCCGAAAAGGCTTGCCTGTTCAACCTCCTTCTCACCGGTCTGCTGACCATAACGATTGTCTGGATGACATACCGGGTTTCAGGGAGCCGGATCGGTGCATTATGCAGTGGGCTGCTGACAGCCACATCGAGCGCGCTGGTTGTTTCCAGCCAGGGGGTTCGAAGTGATCTTTCCGGGTGCTGTTTTTTTCTGGCAGGCATTTTTTTTCTTTTTTGTGGCCCTACCGGGGTACAAAATGGATCCAGTTCCTCGAAGAAGAGAGATCATCTCACAGCACTGCTGGCAGGAGGGTTTCTGGGCTATGCGGTGATGATCCGTCCGAGCTATCTCTTCCCACTCGCAGGCTGCCTCCCCTGGGTGCTGATTGGCCGGAAGGAAAAACTGCTCGTGAGGGGGATTCGCCTTGTTTTCTGCCTGACCGGGATCGGCCTGGCTCTTGTTCCAATGTTCATCTTGAACCTGGCAAACCTGGGCAACCCGCTGGACAGTGGTTACAGCCTGTGGGCGCCGGATTACTGCCTGGATCTCCATTCAGCATACAGCCTCGACAATATCTGGCGCAGTTTCGATCCGATCCGCCGGCCGCGGTCGAATCTGCTGGTTTATTCGGACCTGATTTCAGGCGCTAACCAATGGGCAAAGACTCCATTTTATGGTGGCGCCATCTGGATTTCCTCAATCGTGCTGCTGGCAGGCATTAGGAAGATGCCGTGGGATCAGGTGAGATTCATTCTTGCATCACTCACCAGCATTCTGCTGCTGGCCGGCCATTACCTGCTGTTCTTCTGGCAGGATGCACGCTTTCTGCTGCTGGTGGTTCCGCTCATGGCTATCCTGTCGGGCTGGGGAATGAGCCGGATACTGGCATACCGGCCTGCATTTTTTCCCGCGGCCGGGCTGTTTCTCACTCTTCTGTTGATGCTGGGCTCCACAGTGCCTGGTTTGCGGACCCTCCGGGAAAACCACTCTCGAGAAAACAAAGGGCATCCATCATTCTCCGAAATCGAATACCTCAAACGGATCGATTCGAGGATTGAAAAGGATGCAGTCCTTGTCAGCGTTCTCGATGAAACTCTGTGTGAAGAATATCTGGTGCGCGGAACCGGGAGAACACATCTGCCACTGACTTTGCCCAATCGTGGCTCCCATCTGCTGGCGGTTTATCAATACAACATCCCCATAGCCCGTTTTTGTAGGAGCTCAGAGAGCCGCCCTGAACTGTTATTTCCGCTGGCAGGCATGGGCCAGGACAATCTCTCATTTCTCAAGCAGGCACTGCAACAGGAGCGGGCCATCTATGTTCTGCGGCATGGCCTGGATGAATATATCAAGGAAATGTCGATTCTCCGACACGATTTTCATCTGGATGGAGCCGCCCCTGAGTTCTTCAAGCTTCAGCCGCCGGGAGGGGATTGATAGGGATTTTTTTATCCGGAATTTCAAACCGGATGCAGAGGGCATTGACCCCTGATGGGCAGGAGTGATATGGTTTCGGCGTTTATGTCTTCCTTGGGGCTGTAGCTCAGTTGGGAGAGCGCTTGAATGGCATTCAAGAGGTCAGGGGTTCGATTCCCCTCAGCTCCACCATCTCCCATAAATCAATCGTTTCCAGTTTTGTTTTTCAACGATTTCCTGTTCTCGGCTGCCCCTTGCCCTGCTTCACTTCCACACTATTCCGATTGTCCTCATTGCCCATCGGGGATCTCGATGCCGAGCGTTTTCATCAATCTCGAAAGGTTTGGCTGGCGAATCCCGAGGCGCTTTGCCGCCCGTGTCTGGTTTCCCCTTTCGAGCATTAAAGCCCTTCTCACCAGGCGGCCTTTGAATTCATCCACCGCTTCAGAGAGGGGAAGATTTTCGAGGGGATCTTCCTTGTCGAGATTCGGCTTGTGGTGATCAATGGAGAAATCCTCGACATTCAGGACATCTCCACGCGCCAGCACCACCGCCCGCTCCACCAGATTGGCCAGCTGGCGAACATTCCCGGGCCAGGGAAAAGCGGTCAGCTGGTCGAGTGCAGCCTGGGAGACCTCCAGAGAGGGAATCCCGAGTTCATGGCAGGTTTTGCGGATGAAATGCCGCACCAAATCCGGGATATCCTCGATCCGGTCGCGCACAGGAGGCAGGTGGACAGCCACCACATTCAGGCGGTAGTACAGGTCTTCGCGGAATTTTCCTTCAGAAACCGCCTGTTCGAGGTTGCGATTGGTGGCTGCGATCACACGGATATCGGCATGGAGGTCGCGAGTGCCACCCACCCTCTGAAATTCATGATCCTGCAGAACTCTGAGCAGCTTGGTTTGAATATCCGGCCCGATATCTCCAATTTCATCGAGAAAAACACTCCCGCCTTCAGCCAGTTCGAACTTCCCTTTTTTCTGGGCGATAGCACCAGTAAACGAACCTTTTTCATGCCCGAAGAGTTCGCTTTCGAGCAGCTCGGGAGACAGAGCGACTGTGTTCACCACCATAAAAGGTTTTTCGGACGCGGGCTCCAGTTATGGATGGCGCGTGCAAACACCTCCTTGCCGGTTCCACTCTCTCCCCGAAGGAGGACAGTCGATTTGGTCCGTGCGACCCTTTGGGCCACATCGAGAACACGCTGCATGGCTGGCGAATTGCCGATAATGGTGCGGAACTGATTGCCAAGCTCCTGGCGGTAGGCTTCTTTTTCCAGGAGGACACTTTCCAGGGTCTGGGCATTATGCAAAGCGACAGCGGCCTGGGAGGCAATCGCCTCGAGCAGATGCAGGTCTTCTTCCTGAAATCCAAGTGGAGACCGTGAGTTGATCGCTTCGATTGCACCAAGGACCTTCCCGCGGTAGCACATCGGGACACACAGAATCGAGCGAGTGGTAAAACCGACCTGCCGATCGATTCCGGAATAAAAGCGCGCATCCCGTGAGACATCATTCACAACCACAGGCTGTTTCTGGCTCACCACCCAGCCGACAATTCCCTGCCCCGCTTTGAGGCGTGTCTGGCGCAGATCATCACTGCCGCCTTCAATGGTGTGAAACAGCAGATCACCGGTTTCAGGCTCCACAGTCAGGAGGCTGCACCCTTCGACATCGAACAGCTGGCGGCCATTTTCCATAATAGTTTCGAGGAGATCCGGCAAAGCGAGTGTGCTGCTGATCAGCCGGTTGACCTCGATAAGCTTCTCGAGCCTCTGTTGCGGGGGTACTGGAGCCATGATAGGGTGGATGATAAACTTGCAACCGCTTATGGGGAATAGGGCGGGAGCCGATAATAATCTGGATCGGTCCCGAGCAAATGCGATGCCTCGCCCGGTTTAATTAGATAATTCAAAGCAAGAGACTGCATGAACCTGACTGGAAGGCATCTTTACTCCATTTTGATTGCGGGTGCGGTTTTTTTTCTCCTGGGTGCTATCCGGCCGACCCCTCGTCCGACTGCCCTGCCCGGACCAGCCATTATCATCATCCCCAAGCAGGGGCATCCAAGCACCTTTGAATTTGTCCGTGTCTACCCGGATTCGGTGGAAGTCAAAGAAAACAATCTGCGCATGCAGTTTTCCCGGCCGCAGGTTCACGAAGCTCGAATCCCTGAGCTGGGTGACCTGATTTCCCAAGCGACGAGAACCATCGCGGAGATCGAAAAAGCGGATCCTTCGACGTTCAAGAAACTGATCACTCAAAGCGAGCCTCTGGTTCCCCGCCTCCAGAGTGTCGTGCACCGTTTTGACTGGCTCGTTCCACAGGCTTCCCCAGCCTTAAAATCCCTCGAACAGGGAATCACGGACATGCGCAGCAGCCTGGTGGCGATCCAGAACCTGTCTGCGGTTGGAAATCGGATCGAGCAAATGGCCAATGGGAGTGCCCCTCTCTCTGTCACCTGGGAACAGCAGATCGATGTGGCCCTTGAAGAAACCAATCGAATCCCTTATCTCGGCTTGCGTAAAGAAACTCTGGAAAGATTTCTGACCTTGAGAAGGCGCATCCGCCTGGATGTCATGAAAACCGCCGAGCAGGCACTCGGGAGAGTAAACAGCCTGCTCGAAGACCTCCGTTCGGAACTGCGGGCGGGAATTGTATCCGAAGTCGGCGCACAGTTGCTTCTCAAAGAGATCATGCGACAGATCGACCGTGTGCCGGATCCCAGAAGCCGTGAGGAGGCGCTGAAATCTTATGAAGAAGCACGGCTCAACACGGAGAAATGGTTCACTGCGAGGAACCTGACCGAATCGGCCAATGAAGCCCAGACAGCCATCGCCTCTCTGGCGGCACTTGTTCAGGCCTCACCGCCCGCCACTTTGACCGATCTGAGACTGGGGCTTCAAACCGCACGGTCGCAGGTTTCCCATGTTCCTGCTTCAGCCACACGGGAACGGCTCGAGAGAGGGCTTTCTGAATGGGAGATGAAAATATCCCCACTGTTCAACGCACCACCTCCCAGCCCGGTTGTAGAAATAAAAGTGGAAGCCGAGCCACCCGCAAGTGAAAAAATCATTCCGGCGGAAAAGAATTCCGGGGATCTTCTTTCCGACTGGAGGGTATGGGCCATCGCCCTCCTGTTCGTCTGGTTTATCCATTCACAGATCAGGGAACGGCAGCAAAAACGCCGGAGCCGCCTTGTGGCCGGAATGACTTCGGAAGAAGAGTCACACGAGAGCGATGGCCCGGTCACCGCTTTTCCGGACTACCTCCCGGAAGCCTCTGGCAGAAAGAAAACTCCCAACCGTCCCGACAAATCGAAATCATGAAAGATGTGGAGGCTCAGCATCGAGATTCCATCTGGTGCTGAATCCAGGGTTGGGGCAAAGCGCGGGCAGTGAAAGCCGGTTCAGTCGCTGGAGGACCCTGTTCTCCAGGCTTCCTTGTTTTCCATCGGCCAGGCTGTATTCGGCAATTCTCTGGGGCCGGGAGAAAGCTCAAGAGACACGATGTTCGCGGGATTCACCAGCACAGCTCCCCCTTCCCGCCTTCGAGAAATCAGACAGGGGGCTGATATCACCTGATGAACAAGCCGGCGTTGCTCGATAACACTCCGGATTATCCCGCGTGCTTCAAAATAGAAGTGCTGGCCACCTGATAATGTCATCATTCCCCAACTGACAAACGGGTCTCCGACCTCCGGGGTCTGAACCCGTGCAGCGAGAGAGTCTCGAAAAGCGAGGAATCCTGAACGAAAGGCCTCAGGAGAACAATCAACGATATCAGTCACCTCACGCATAAAGGGCCAGTTCGGATAGGTATCCTGAATAACCTCGATCATGTTCACCTTTGTGCAGGGGATGACAGTCACTGAAGAAATCCCTGCCAACAGAAGAGAAGGTTGAGAGAACAGACGATCCGGCTGAATCTGGCCGATAATTTGTTTCGCCTGGTCGGCATCATCTTCATAAAAAGCAGCCACAGAGCCATCAATGAGGTGGATGCGGATTTCAAGAGGGTATTTTCTGGCGGTCATCATGGCGCGAATCCTTTCGGACAGGTTCAACCTGGAGGAAATTGAACGATCTTCTCCCGGTTTTGTCAATAAATGACGATTTCAATTCCAGAGGCAAGCTATTGTTTCTGATTGAGATTGTGCTTCTGTTTATGGAGATGCTCATCGGAAGGTTCAGGATGAACCGGCAGGCCATCCGCCCCCACAGAAGAAGCCCCCTCAAGAGCTCCAAAAACTTTGAGGATCACTTCCGGTGGAGAAAATGGACGATAAAGCCATGTTCCGACATGGTGCTTCCGTGCATCATCCTCGATGAGGGGATCCTGATAATCGGCGATCAGGATGATTTCGATATTCGGAATAACCCGCTGGATCGCTTCAATTTCATCTTTAAGATCCAGGCCGGCAGAAGCGGTATCGATGAAGACCAGATGGGTGCCGGAAGGGCTGAGCGACTCCATCGCCTCGGGGAAGCCGGAAAAGGCCTGAACCTTGTAGCCAACAGCTTCGAGGACATTTTCCAGCATGCCCCCGGTTGCTCCATCAGCACCGATAATAAAGATTTCAGCTGTCATAATGCGGCACTCCCCCTCTCTCGACTGAAATGTCGAGGATCAGATCCTCCCATCATAGACACCCTGCCCTTTTCCGATTATAACAAAGACCTGTCACCCATGCCAGTTAAAAACCCTTGTTTCCGGGTTAAAATTCAAGAATGAAATTCCCCGATATTTCACGCATAAAAGGATACTTTCCCGCTGCTGGAGCCGGTCTGTTATTCGGGTTGTTTCTTTTCTATAAGAGTTTCAGCCTGCATTGGTATATTTCCGACGAAAATATTTATTACTGCATGGCGCGCGACCTGGGGTGGTCTCATTGGCCATACCGGGATTTTTTTTATGCAAATCCCCCGCTTCTGCTGTATCTGCTGAAGTGGGTGGAATGGCTTCGGACTGGAGTGTGGCAGGGATGCGCTGTGTCCCGGTTCTCTGCCATCTTGGAGCAGGCCTGGTATTATGGAGGGTGCTGACACCCATGCTGGGCTGTCTGGTTGCTGTCCCTCTCGGGGTTCATTTATTCAGCTATGATGCCCTGCGTGCCAGCACTCACTCCACCGGCATTACCGAAAGCCTGTTGTTCATTCACCTGGCGCTGTACATGGCCCTGCGCAGGAGGGCATCTTGTGCTGGGGTTCTGCTTGGGCTTGCGCTCTGGACAAAGACCTACTCGGTGACTGCGATACCCATGATCGGGGCTATCTTTCTGCTCCAGAAAAGAAAATCAAAAAGAGAATCGTTCGTTCAGGCAGGGAAATTCGCTGGCGTTGTGGTGCTCATGGTGCTGATCCTGGTTCTGGGTGGATTCGCATTTGGAGGGATGAAATTCTGGGAGATGAATGTCTCATACCATTTGTCAAAGCAGCCCTCTGATGAGGGAGGCTCATGGGAGGTTTTTTCCCAGGTGGCATACCGGAACCAGGGGAGCCTGTATGTGCTGGCATTCTGCCTGGCGGCTGGCAGCCTGGCATCTTTGCCGGTTCTCCGAAAGCATGGAATACGAGTCCCGCCATTGGATTTTCTAACTGGAACACCTCCATTATTTCATATCCTCCTCGGATTGGTTCATTTTTTCAGTGTTTTTGTGTTTCTTGTCATGCAGGGGAGGATATTTGATTTTTACATGCTGTTGTTCCTGCCGGCCCTGGCATTGATAAATGCCGGGTGCCTGATACCTTTGAAAAAG